>NZ_JBQGUZ010000006.1:0-166164 GCF_052078135.1 Acinetobacter lwoffii | reverse complement strand
TGCTGCCAGATATCATCGGTAAGAAGAGTACGTGCCATTGAAAATATAGAAATAAAAATAACTCAAAGGAGGATTTTAAGTATTTAAAACCAATTCTTCAAATGAGGACACTCCCTAAACAGTTTCAGCCGCTTACAAAAGAAAAAGCCAACTGACCATGTCTAAATCAGTTGGCAAAAGCACAAACCTATTTTTCTAAGTTTTATTCAAAAATTATTTCGCGTCTTTTTTAAACTCCTTAAAGTCCGCTTTACGAATCATCGCATGAATACCCTTGGTTCGATCGACCACTTGAGACACTTCAAAATCAGTCGCAGCACTTAAGTAGGCATAGGCAATTTCTTCAGAAATGCCATATTCATTGACCAGAAAACGGATCGCTTCACGGGTGGATTTACGCATGGCTTCATCTAAGTCTTCATCCAGACCCGGCGTAATCCAGAATTCAGCATTTTCAGCCAGCGGCTGTTTAATCTCTGCACCTGGAATTTTATCCTTGCCAGATTTAAGCAAAGTGAATTTTAAAGTCGCACGTGCCGAACCTTCCAAGGCAGTTAAAGCCACCTCGCCATCGCCTTGTACAAAGTGACTATCACCTGTATAGAACAAAGCACCTGGCACCTGTACAGGATAATAGGCCGTAGCCCCTGCTCCTAATTCATTGATGTCGATATTCCCGCCATAAAATGATGGCGGCACAGAGTGCACAGGCTCACTGGTATTTGGTGCAACGCCCATCGTGCCCATAAACGGATTCAGCGGGAAACGAATCGCTTTACCAGATTCAGTTTTTAAAACGCCTTTCCATACACCATCCGCATTTTTCTCAATTGGGGTAAAAATGGACACGTTGCCATAAGCATCAGGATTGGCTGGAGATGCATGCTCATGTTTCTGACGTTTCGGGAATTCGGGTAAGGTGCCTTTGCCATGACGGTTTGAAATCACGCCATAAGGTACACGCGGTTCAACTTTTAAAATCTCCACCTTTAGAATATCGCCCGGCATTGCCCCTTCTACATAGACAGGCCCGGTAATAATGTGTGGTCCATCTTTATGGAAATCATGTTTCAATTTGGAATTCGTGATCAGCTTGGCTTCATCCAATACATGCTCAGGTTTGACGCCTTTTGATGTGAAATATTTCTCTGCATTGCGGCCTTGATCTTCCAGCAGCCCTTCATGCGAAACTGTATCGAAAGTAACTGTGCTACCTGAAGGTACAGTCAAAACAGGTTTTGCATCTTTATTTGGCAGATAACCCCACGTAATCGTATTCAAGGTACTCGGCACATAATAATGACCTTTATATTCACCACTTTTGAGTAATGTGGGTTTATTTTCCAGCTGTTTCAGTATTTTAAAGTCTTCAGCCCATAGGCTTGTCGAAATAAAACTTAAGCTTGAAGCCACTGCCAGAGATAAAGCCAAAGGTTTTAACATGTGTTCAATTTCCATCATAAAAAATATTACGGAAGAGTGAATGCAATCTAAGTGCCAAAATAAGTTTAAGAGGTTTAAAAAATCTTCACTTCATCCGAGTTGTTGATATAGATGTGATCGTTTTTATCCCTTTTCAGCCTGAAATTTTTATGATTTTCATACCTTATAAATATAAACAATCAATTTAGATACATATTTTTACAATGTAAAAGAACAAACAAAGCTCTTTGAGAACAGATATTAACACCCAGAATACCTTTAAGGTATCAAAAAATACTTAGAGAGTTTTGGTCGAAATTAGATCAGTATGCCATCCTAAAGAATCACTTTAACCATTTAAAATTCTTAAGGTTCTCCCGAAGTATGAACATGTATAAGCAGATATCCCTTTGTCTCCCTCTTCTTTTCTGTAGCCAGCTCAGCCTGGCCGACTGGATTGATGATTCTGTACAAGCTGCTGAAGCACACACCATCAAATTACGCCAACATATCCACCAGCATCCTGAACTGGGCAATATGGAATTCAAAACCTCGGAGCTGGTCCAAAAAGAATTAAAATCCTACGGTATTGAAGTACGTAAAGGCTATGCCAAAACTGGTGTAATCGGTGTATTAAAAGGTGGCAAACCTGGCCCTGTGATGGCCTTACGTGCAGATATGGATGCACTACCAATTAAAGAAACTGCACCTGTGTCTTTTGCCAGTAAGCAAAAAGCCATTTATCAAGGCAAAGAATCTTATGTGATGCATGCCTGTGGCCATGACGCGCATACTGCGATGTTATTGGGTGCAGCCAAAGTTCTGGCCGCCAATAAAGATAAAATTGCAGGGACAGTGGTGTTTGTATTCCAGCCAGCTGAAGAAGGCGGTGCAGATATCGATAATTTCACTCATGGCGATCAGATTGGCTCACGTAAAATGATTGCCGACGGTGCCTTAAAAAATCCAAAACCTGAAGTGATTTTCGGGATGCATGTCATGGCAGGCATGCCAAGCGGCAATATCTTCTACA
The DNA here is from genome assembly GCF_052078135.1 of Acinetobacter lwoffii. Lineage (GTDB taxonomy): Bacteria > Pseudomonadota > Gammaproteobacteria > Pseudomonadales > Moraxellaceae > Acinetobacter > Acinetobacter lwoffii_Z. The sequence continues at coordinate 163,709 of NZ_JBQGUZ010000006.1, read as the reverse complement.
AAGATGGTGCGATTTTAAACAGTGCCGATCATTTACGTATTCAGGTCAATGGCAGTCAGGTACATGGTTCCATGCCTTGGGCAGGTAAAGACCCGATCTATGCTTCTGCCCAGATGGTGACCAATTTACAAAGTCTGATCAGCCGTAAAGCCGACCTGACCAAAGGAATGGGTGTGGTGAGTATTGGGAGTATTCAGGGCGGCACCACCGGTAACGTCATTCCAGATCAGGTCAATATGGTCGGCACTATCCGTTCCAATAGTGAAGATGTACGTCAGGGTATTTTAAAAGACTTGCCAAAAATGCTGGAACACAATGCCGCAGCCAATGACGTCAAGGTGAAAGTCGAAATTGCACCTTATGCACCGGTGACTACCAATGATAAAACCTTGACTGAATTAATGCGTCCAACCTTGGTGAGCGTGCATGGTGAAGATAAATTGCATGTTTTAGACAACAATGCCAGCGCCAGTGAAGACTTTGCTTACTATGGCCAGCTCATGCCATCGCTCTTCGTATTTGTCGGTGCCACGCCAGCAGATCAAGATCCGGCAAAAGCTGCACCGAACCATAACCCGAATTTCATTGTCGATGATGCGACCTTGAAAACCGGGGTCGAAAGCCATGTCCGTTTTATTCTGGACTATCCAAAAGTAGCTGAGCAGGTTCAGGCCAACTGGAAACAGAAAAATAAAGGCTAATCTTCTATTACTAAAAATGCGCGGCTCCAAGGACTCGCGCATTTTAGTATCTGCTGCTGTTTTATAAATGAGCTGTTAAGCGATCAGTACTTCATCTTGGCGACTTCTCTCCAGATTTGACATCTTGTGCCATTGGTCTCAAAACTCACAATGCTAAACTTTGAACCGCTAAATTGCTTGACTTTTGGCAGGAATCCGGCAAATTCTAATCCCTCTCCTGCATCTAAAAACAAGCAAAAATTTCGAAAATCTGCATGGAACAAAACTATGGCGAATCACTTTGAATTCAATATCCGCGTTTATATTGAAGATACTGATGCGGGTGGCATTGTCTATCACGCCAATCATATTCGCTATATGGAACGTACCCGTACCGAATGGTTACGTGCCGCTGGAGTGAGCCATTACTGGCATCAGACAGACTACAATTTTGTGGTGCATAAAATTAATATCAAATACATGCGTCCGATCCTGATGGATGATTTAATTACTGTTACGGCACGTGTCATTTCATGTAAAGCTTCATCATTTGTATTGCAACAAAATATTTATCGTGGTGAAATCATGCTTGCATCAGGTGAGGTTGAGTTGGCATGTATCAGTGCAGAGATGCGACCACGTCGACTCCCGGATGAAATCCGCGAACTAATTCAAAAAGAATTGGAACAAGACTAAAAAAATTTATTGGCACACGTAACAACTATGGCGACTCAGTTAGAATCATCTCTTCAAGTTTCAGATCTTATTTTACAAGCAAGCCCTGTCGTACAACTGGTGATGCTTTCTCTCCTGTTAGCCTCAATATATAGCTGGTATCTGATTGCCAGGCTCTATATGAATTATAAAAAAGCCCAGGCCGATGATGAACATTTCCAGAAAATCTTCTGGTCTGGTGCTGAGCTGAATACCCTGTATAACAATGCACAACTCAACTCCAAACGCACTGGCCTTGAAGATATTTTCTATCAGGGTCTGGGCGAGTTCCTGAAACTGAAAAAACGCCATGCGCCGACTGCCCAGTCGATTGAAGGAACAGAGCGTATTCTGCGTGTCGGTTTAAGCCGTGACCAAGGTCATCTGGAACAAGGTCTGGGTGCATTGGCAAGTATTGGTTCTGTTGCACCTTATGTTGGTCTGTTCGGTACAGTCTGGGGCATCATGAACGCCTTTATTGGCCTGGCAGATGTTGATCAGGTGACACTGGCGACGGTCGCACCCGGTATTGCAGAAGCCTTGATTGCAACTGCGATCGGTCTGTTTGCAGCCATTCCAGCGGTATTGGCCTTTAACCACTTCACGGCCAAAGGTGAAACGGTCTACTCTGACCGTGCGCTGTTTGCCGAAGAAATGGTGGCGCTATTGCAACGTCAGTCTGTGGGCGTAACTCAGGACAAAGACTAATGGCGATTCAAGGTTCAGGACGCTTTCAGCGTATTAAAAAGCCACTAAAAAGTGACATGAATGTGGTGCCGTATATCGATGTCATGCTGGTACTTCTGGTGATCTTTATGGTCACCGCTCCGATGATTACCAGCGGTATCAAGGTTGACTTGCCTCAGGCCAACGGATTGCCGATCGAATCCAAGGACGCTCCGACCATCGTCACACTCAAAGAAGATGGTTCATATTATTTAGAATATAAAAATCAGGCGACTGGCCCAGTCACACTGGAAGAATTAACGCGTACGCTGGTTGATGCCCAAACCCAGGCACAAAATGAAAACAAGGTGCTCAATGTCGTGATCAATGGCCATAATACCCGTCCATATGGCGATGTCATGGCCTTAATGTCCAGCCTGCAGGATGCTGGCCTTTCTCAAGTCGGTTTACTGACCAAGCCATTAGAATAAAGTATGAAAGACTATAAAAAGCCACCATTTCAGAAAAAAGCCATCGCACTTGGATTCACCTTAGGTATCCATGCAGTGGCTTTGGTGGGCTTACTTTATCTGGGCATGAGTAACCCCCCTGAACCGCCAAAACAGATCAAAACCGTTCTGATCAAGCCAGAAGACCTTAAACCTGTGACTCGCGAAGAAACTGAATTTGAGGAAACTGCACATGAAAATGTCGCAGAAGAAATTACCCAGACTGCTGAACCCAGTATAGAACCCGCTCCTGTCATTCCAACTGCAGCCCCTGCTGTACCTGTGACTCCACCTGCGCCAAAAGTCGATACACAAAAAGCGCAGCAGGAACTGAAAGCGGCAGAGGCAGCACAAGCCAAGGCTGCGCAGCAAGCAGCTGAAGCAGCGAAACGAGCCGAAGCCGCTGAACAGGCGAAACAGGCGAAACAGGCAGCAGCCAAAGCCAAAGCGGATGCAGCGCAAAAATCAAAGGCGGAAGCCGAAGCTGCACGTCAAGCTGAATTGAATGCACAGAGCAAAGCCGATGCTGCACAAAAAGCCAAACTGGAAGCACAGAAAAAAGCCGACTTAGCTGCCAAGCAAAAAGCGGATGCTGCAACAAAAGCCAAAGCAGAGGCTGATGCCAAACGTAAGGCTGAAGCTGCTGCTAAAGCAAAGGCAGATGCGGCAGCAAAAGCCAATAATGATGCAGCGGCGAAACGTAAAGCAGATGCTGATGCGAAAGCTAAAGCGGATGCAGCAGCAAAAGCCAAAGCAGACGCGGCAGCCAAGGCTAAAAATGATGCAGCGGCGAAACACAAAGCGGATGCTGATGCGAAAGCCAAAGCAGATGCGGCTGCTAAAGCTAAAGCCGATGCTGATGCCAAACGCAAGGCAGATGCCGACGCTAAGGCCAAAGCTGATGCAGATGCCAAGCGCAAAGCAGATGCCGAAGCAAAAGCCAGAGCTGATGCAGAGGCCAAAGCTTCAGCCGCGAAACAGGCTGCTGAAGAAGCTGCACAGAAAAAAGCGGAATCAAAACGGATTGCATCCACTGCGAAGCGCGATTTTGAAAATAAAATCAAACGCGCCTGGGATACACCAGTCGGATCATCAGGCCAGCGTGCGACTGCACGTGTAACTCTGAATGATAATGGCGGTGTAGTCTCGGTCATTGTGAATTCAAGTGATTCAGACATGAAAGCCAGTGTAGAAGCTGCAGTCCGTGCTGCTGCACCTTATCCAATGCCTTCCGATCCAGATGCACGCCGTGAAGCACGAAGCTTTACTTCAACCTTTACTGCGCAATAAAAACGGAGCCATCACATAAATAATGTTGTGATGGCTTTTATTTTTTAAGCTAAACTTCACTTTAAATTGATTAAATAATATTCACTTTTCACAGTGTCATAACAGTTTGGTCATAAATTCATGGTTTTATTCTATTAAATCCATGCGATGATGTAGCCCAAGCATCTATACAATAAATCCGTTGATTTGAGTAAATAACGAATGATGGAAAAGACTCGCAAACATCTACTCTGCCTCGCAATCATTAGCGCTTTAAGCCCTGTATTGGCAACCCAGTCCTATGCCCAATTGCATCTGGAAATTACCAAGGCGCCTGAGGCAGCACCTAAAATTGCTGTTGTACCTTTCAGTCAGGATCAGAGCATTTATCCCATTGTGGAAAATGACCTGAATCGTTCTGGCCGCTTTACCAGTGCTTCAAAAAACCTGCCTGCAACAGCGACATTGAATAATCCGAATGCAGAAGCTTGGGCATCGGCTGGTGTTCCCTATGTGGTCACCGGCTCATCCAAGACCACAGCCGATGGTTCTTTTGAAATCCAATATCAGCTCTATGATGTCGAAAAAAAACGATATCTATTAAATGAATTGCTGACTGTTCCAGCCTCACGCACCCGTCAGGCAGCGCATATGATCAGTGATGCCATCTATCAGGCATTGACCGGTATTCCGGGTGACTTTAGCGGACGTATTGCCTATGTGCTGCGTAATCCTGCTACGCCGGAACAACGCTATACGCTGCAGATTGCCGATACCGATGGCGAACAGCCAAAGACCATTTTGACCTCGCGTGATCCGATCCTTTCTCCAGCATGGACACCAGACGCCAAAAAAATCGCTTATGTGTCCTTTGAAACCAAACGTCCGGCGATTTATGTACAGGATCTGGCCACAGGTCAACGTGAAAAACTGGCCAGCTTCCGCGGTTTAAATGGCGCACCGAGCTTCTCTCCAGATGGCAAGAGCATGCTGTTTACTGCTTCTATGCACGGCAATCCGGAAATCTACCAGATGAATCTGGAAACGCGTCAGCTACAACGCATGACCAATGACAGTGCCATTGATACTGAAGCACGTTATTCGCCAGATGGAAAATCTTTTATTTTCACTTCTGACCGTGGCGGTTCTCCACAAATTTACCGCCATGATCTTGAGTCAAGTAGCAATAAACGCCTGACCTTCCGTGGTGCATTCAACGCGCGCGGCACGCTGAGCGCAGATGGTAAAAAACTTGCATTAGTTCATCGTCCAAGCGGCAGTAACTATCGAGTTGCGGTTCAGGACATGACCTCTGGTGTGAACAACATTCTGACACCAACGACGCTGGACGAATCGCCAAGCTTCTCGCCAAATGGCCAGATGGTAGTCTATGCCACCCGTGAAGGGGCACGTGGACTCTTGTCAATCATGTCGCTGGATGGCCGTTTCCGTATGAATTTACCAAGTGAAACGGGCGAAGTCCGTGAACCGGCTTGGGCACCCAAATAACATTTTTATATTGATAAACCCTTTACCCCATAATCAAACTTCATGGAGATGAAGATGAACAAAGTAAAATTATTTGCCTTGCCACTTTTAGCAGCAGCTGTTGTCATGACAGGTTGTGCGAGCCGTAAGCCTGCCGCTGAAGTTCAAACGGGCGGTTTAGATACGACCGGTACAACAACTGTGAATACTCAAGGCTTGAGTGAAGATGCAGCACTGAATGCACAAAACATGGCAGGCGCTTCTGCAAAAGGCGTTACTGCAGAAAATAAAGCATTCTTGGCAAAACGCGTGGTGCATTTTGACTATGACAGTACTGAACTCAGCAATGAAGATCTAAATACGTTGCAAGCCCATGCGCAGTTCCTGATGGCCAATGCCAATTCACGTGTAGCACTCACTGGCCATACCGATGAACGCGGTACCCGTGAATACAACATGGCACTTGGCGAGCGTCGTGCCAAAGCAGTAGAAAGCTTCCTGGTAACGACTGGTGTTAATCCTGGTCAATTGGAAGCAGTCAGCTATGGTAAGGAAATGCCAATCAATGCGGGCCATGATGAAAATGCATGGAAAGAAAACCGCCGTGTAGAAATTAATTATGAAGCGGTACCACCATTGTTGAAATAATTTTCATTCATGATGGTTTCATCAAATAAAAAGCACTCAATCATGAGTGCTTTTTATTGGCTTCAATTAAAGAATCAGTCTACTTTGGAAGCTGATCCTGTTCAGCCGGATGCATCGATTCGATCAGGTCATGTTTATTGAATTGTTTGTACTCTGGTTTTGCTTCATAATCCCGCCAGGCTTCTTTCATCTTGTCTTCAGAGATATCATCTAAAGTAATGCCTTCGCTTGGCGTTGGAGTCGCATCAAACTTCAATGTTGTCATATCTGTGCTCCTATTCTCAATTTTCCTTTGTCTTCAACATAGCACTTTCCGCAGGAGTTGCAAGGGCAAAATCGATACAAATAATCCAGTTTAATTTTTCTTTTAGTACGTTCTCATCTAAAATATAGCCGCATATCGTTTTGATCATTTTTTCCCGATTTAAGTTTTGGAGTTTCCCCTATGTCATACCGCACTTTATCCCAGTTTTTACAACAACAAAGCGGGAATCTCACACCTGAACTTGCGCAAGTTATTGAAACAATTGCAAACATTTGCAAAGATATTGATCAATTACTGCAAAAAGGTGCTTTAGCGGGTGTATTGGGAAGTGCACAGCATGAAAACGTTCAAGGCGAAGAGCAAAAGAAACTGGATGTCATTTCTAATGACTATTTGATTGATGCCTTGCAGCAACATCCAAATGTGGGTGGTTTGGCCTCAGAAGAACTAGATGAATTCACCCCTGCACAAGAAAATGGTCAATTTCTGGTATTGTTCGATCCATTAGACGGCTCAAGCAATATCGACATCAATATGTGCGTTGGTACCATTTTCTCGATTCTTCCTGCGAAAAATGCTGTGACTCAGGCAGAAGACTTTATGCAAGCCGGTGTTCATCAGGTAGCTGCAGGTTACGTGCTTTATGGTCCGTCAACCATGTTGGCATTGACGGTCGGTGCAGGCGTAGTGTTCTTTACCTATGACCCTGAGACTCAAGAATTCCTGCTGACTTCTGAAGCCATTCAGGTTGCTGCAGATACTAAAGAATATGCGATCAATGCGTCGAATCAACGTCATTGGGAAGCACCCGTACAGCGTTATATCGATGAATTGTTAGCTGGCAAAACCGGCCCTCGTGAAAAAGACTTCAATATGCGCTGGGTTGCATGTATGGTGGGCGACATTCACCGTATTCTTTGCCGTAGCGGTATCTTCATGTATCCATACGACCTTAAAGATCCGGCTAAAGCTGGCCGTCTACGTTTAATGTACGAAGCTAACCCAATGAGTATGCTCATGGAACAGGCTGGCGGTGCATCGACTACAGGTCGTGTGCGTATTCTTGAGATCGAACCGACAGATCTACACCAACGTGTGCCAGTGATCATTGGCTCTAAAAACGAAGTTGATCTTGTGACCAGCTACCACAACTAATTTTTATAGCGGCAGCCGGTATTGAATCGGCTGCCGTGGATTATATCTCCCATGCCAACTTTTTTTCTTGATTCAAAAGACAATCCAAAGATTAAACACTTACGTGGTTTAATCGAACAAAATACCTATCGTAAAAAACAAGGTCAAACGGTTTTAGAAGGCACACATCTGTCTCTCGCCTGGCTACATGAAAACCGTAAAATTGATTCGATTTTCACCACTGAACATGCACTTTCACATCCTGATTTCGAGAAAATTCTCGCAAAATACACAGGTATGGTCTTTGTTCTAAGCGAGTCTTTATACAAAGATTTAAGCACCTTAGGAACATCTGTAGCCTGTTTAGCTGTAGTGACTCTACCGACAGCAAATTATGCATTGGATTTTAAAGCAGACACTTTGATTCTGGAAAATGTACAGGATCCGGGTAATGTAGGCACCCTGCTTCGCTCTGCTGCTGCTGCCGGTATTGAACAGATTGTGTGTACCAAAGGGTCTGCCTCGCTCTGGTCTCCACGCGTATTACGTGCCGGTATGGGTGCACATTTCACATTGCAAACCTTTGAAAATATCGCGCTTGAACAAATTCTTGAGCAATTTCAAATCCCTGTCTATGTAACCAGCTCACACCGTGCTGAAAGCCTGTATTCAAAAGACTTACGTAAACCTTGCGTGTGGATTCTGGGTAATGAAGGCCAAGGCGTGTCTGATTATGCGATGCAACATGCTGAAGCCGTGAGCATTCCGCAACCCGGTGGTCAGGAATCACTGAATGTCGCAATTGCGGGTTCGATCTGTTTCTTTGAAATGGTACGTCAACGTATCTAATTAGGGATTTAGGTTACAGTGTTTTAATACGACCCTGCCCATGTATAAAATAGATTAAACTACAAAAATAATAAACTTAATTGTCAACCAAACCAGGATTCCCAACGTTATATGATTATGAACTTGGGAATAATGGTGGGTGTCCAATGACAGGATTTTCCATCTCTATGGATTTAGCACCAAAACAGTTGCAAACACACGATGTAAGTATTCTGAAGAGTACGGCTGAAGCACGTCTGAAGAATTTCATGCAGGATGTGACTGGGCGTGCCTTGGTGATGATGGAAAGTGCGACTCAAGGTCATCATGGTATTGCCATGGATCTGGTTCAGGAAGCTTTCATTTCCTTACACAAATCCTATGCAGAAAAAAGTACTGAAGAATGGTATCCCCTATTTTATACCATTCTCAACAACAAGTTACAGGACTGGCGTCGTAAAGAGTCACGGCGTGGTCAAATGTTTTCATTTTTCAAGAAAGTCAGTCTCGATGACGACGAAATTGAATTTGATGATGTCGTCGATGAATCAACACCAACGCCGCTGGACTTTCTCGATCAGGCAGTCACTGCTGAAGAAATCCAGGAAGCGATTGCAAAATTGCCTGTGCGTCAGCAGCAGGCATTTATGTTAAGAGCCTGGGAAGGATTTGATACGCATACCACCGCACAAATTATGAACTGTACAGAAGGCAGTGTAAAAACCCATTATCACCGTGCTATCCAAGGCTTACGTGCCTCTTTAGCGCATTTAAATCCATATCTGGGAGGGTCATCCGAATGAATCAAGATGATTTCTTAAAACAAGTAACTTCCAAACTTGATGGACTGGCACAACAACATAAAGACAAACCTGTTGTCATGCACCATGTTCTTGAAGAAATTCAGGATTCAAAACATTCACGCTTTGCATTTCTAAAAATGTCAGGTTTTGCTTTGGCAGCTGCGATTGCAGGCGTTGTGATATTACCAAATCTTTCGGACCATAACGAACCACAAACTAAAATGGTGTCAGTCCCAAAACTGTCTCCGCAAATGCTTGAAGATTTAGAAATGTTAATGGTTTTAGGTGAGGACAAAGTTCCACATGGCAGCTAAAAAATTGGCGATTGCTTTTTGTGCATTCAGTTTTCTGCAAACCAGCTTTGCAGGATTTGAACGTTTTTGGCTATTTTCCAAGGATGCGAATACCCAAGTAACTGATACTTGGGATAGTCTTTCTGATTCTGAACAATTGGCACTGATTAAACGTTACCAATCTCTAAAAGAAATCCCCGAACAACAACGTGTCAGCTTGCAGCAGCGTATGGACTGGTTTACTCAACTCCCTGATGCGGAAAAACAAAGAATGCGTGAGACTTGGCAAATGATGAGCAGTCAGGAACGCAAAGAACTGGGCGCACGTATGCAAAAAGCGTCTCCTGAGCAACGCCTTGCCATTCGCGAAGAATACATTCTCAAATATCAGCAAGTGACTCAGCAGCCTAACTCGCATTAAACACTTAATATAAAAAAGCCTCCATATGGAGGCTTTTTTGATGTTTCAATCATATTTTATTTTCTTAAGCGTCGATAACCTGCAAACCCTAATAATCCTAGTAGCCCCCACATTCCAATTGCCCCACCACCACTTGAGGACGTATTCGTATTTTTAACTGTATTACGTAACAAGATTGTCGCTTTTTCTGACATTTTTTCATCAGCATCAAAAATCGCATAATCCATGCTGTAATTTGCCTGGCTTAAATTATTTTTTACAGTAAATGTCAGCTGTCCACCATAACAGGTCTGATTTTGATAGGTATCAGGACATGCTCCTTGTCGCTCTGCCTTCAGTGAAACTCCCGCAGGCAGCTTAACAATATGAATCGGGATCTCTTTTCCATCTTTATCTTGATAAAAAGCCGACTTTCCTGATGGTAGAGGCCCATCCCCATCATCACTATCATTTTCAAGCGGATTTACCGTCACTGTAAGATTATTCTCTGGACTAAGCCGATATTCATCATCTTTTGCAATCGGTGCAATGTTGTTAAAAGCTGCTCTTAAGAGGCCAGCACTGCTCGCACCTGTAGCCCGGTCTTTAAGGGTATAACTACAGAACTCCATATCAACCGAACTGGTCTGCTTACCATCAGTACGATACATCATGATCCGGTTTAAATCAGGTTTCCACTCACATTTAAGATTTGGATCATTTGGATTTCCTTCCACAGTGGTCGAATTGCCTGTACCAACTAACTTACCAACACCTAAAGTTTTTACACTGACCTCATAATTTTGTGAATTTAAGGCTTTAATTTGAATCTTATCATTGGTTAGAGTTTCTTGAGGCATAGCCAAGATAAAAGGATTAATATAGATTGCACGATATTTCTGATATTGCTTGGTATATTTGAGCAAATCCTGATAACTTTTCAATTCTTCCTTTAAACCAGGAAGCTCATTTTCTGGAGTATTTTTATCAGCAATGATTTCTTCGAGATCATCTATATTCTCCTGATAAAAGTCATTGAGTTCTACTAAACTCTTATTTTGTAAGTCTGTAATATCGGCTGCAGTCAAACGTCGGATTTCAACTGAGCCGATCTCGCAAGTATTTTTTGCACTTGGATCAAATGTTAATGTGGATCCAATCACACGATCAATACCACGCTGGTCTTGTTCAATACAGCCACTCACCCCGATATCTACCAAATCCGTTGCGGTCTGATTATCACGCGGGTAATACAGCCCTAGATAGCGATTATCAATAGCAGGCTCAATATAATTTGTTAATAAACTGCTGATTATATTGTTAGAGACATCAAGATTATTTGAAGTAGTATCTTCGTCTAATTCTGGCAATACGCAACGTGATGGCCCAGTCGTTTGAATTGCATTTCGAATTGTAGAAAATTCAACACGTTGTGCCCTGGTCGGATTTCCCTGATTTAAGGCATACTCACAAGACAGGCCTTGGTTAAAGGCTAAAACATTGAAATTAAAATACCTAAAACCGGTATTGTCATAAAATAAAGTAGATTGAGCTGTATTTTCAACAATAGTATTACTTAATGCAGTTAAACTGGAGAATTTACTGAGTGGACGATTAACTTCATTCGTCATACGCACAATATGTCCTGTGGTACTTGCAGTATTCTTCGCAATAGTAGAGTTAACAATTTCTACTGTGGCATAGCCACAAAAATCAATAATACTGTTAGTAGTGTCTGAACCGTTTTTAACAATACTACTGGAATTAATTTTCACATTGGTTTGAGTTGTACCTAAATTTCCCTGACAGTCCATTGCCAAAACACTACCATATGAACTCGCCTGATTTTTTTGAATTAAAGAATCCTGAATAACAATATTCCTTTCCGTATTCATTGCTACACTATAAATCGCCCCACCTTCTGCAGCAGCTCGGGAATTTACTATTTCACTGGTATTAATACTTAAAGGCCCTGCTACATAAAAAGTACCGCCATTACCTTTATCCAAGGTATTTATTGCTGCATAGCCATCCTTTAAGATCAGATGATGAATTTCCAGACTGGATTGGCTGGCCATACTATTAAATAATCTGGTTTTCCCCTGGCCTGAAATAGTACTTTTTAAAGCCTCCCGGGTTGGATATAACAGCGTAATCGGACTACGACTAGCATAGTTAAGCGGAGTTTTCCCATAAATTTTGAGCGCTGACTCTACGATCAGCTCTTTATCTAATTTGTACTCGCCTGCTTCAAGCTGAATCACATCTGCAGCTGAACCATCCAATCGAAGCGTACGTCCTACATTACATCCGCCATAAGATTTATCCAGTTTTGCAGTTTTAATGGCTTCTCGCAAAGAACAGGCATTATTATTCTCGCCATCTTCATCAGCAAAAGTAGTTACATATATCGTTTTATCTTCGGCTGCCATCAAACTCATGGCAGATAAAATCATGGCCGCAAGCAGTCCTTTTTTATAATTTTTCATGATTTTTCCTTAATCTTTTAATCCACGGCGTAAACCTATTAATCCGAGTAAAATCAGTAGCCCACCACCACCCCATGAGCCGCCTGAAGTTTTGACTGCTTTGTCTTCCATTTCATTTTTTGGCTCCTGAACAATTTGAGTAGTAATAGTCAAATAAGGTTTACTTTTATTAAACCGTGTCGATGAGGTCACCACTTGTAGTTCGAAAATATCTGCTCCATGCCAGGTAGAATCCGGGGTATAAACGACATTGCCATGAATATCGATGATTGTTTTACCCTTGGAAGCTGTTTTGGTTTGTACCACTTTCAAACAGCCATCTTGCCAAGGCTCCCCCGTCGGATTCTGACCAACAATGGCATTACACTGTTCTTTTGGAATTAAATCACTATCTCCCAGATAAGATTCAATTGAAAACTTGGCAATTTCACCCTTTAACAGATCTTGTCCCACCAGACTGCCTGAGATTGGTATCGTGATTTCAACAGCACCACGATCACAAAACAGATTATCCATCAAACGGTTGATCCCGCGCTGATCTGCCGCTTCACATGCTACCGTTGGATTTGCTAAACTCAATCCTGTGCCTCTATTCACAATCGGTGATTCACTCACAAGGATATAGTTCAACAAAATTCGTGGGCGCATATAACCGAGAAATTGTCCTTTAGGAACGCTGTATGGACAAAGTATGGCATTATTATTTTCTTCTAGGGTCTGACAAGCACCTTCACTTTTATCTGAGGATTCAGCAAAAAGTCGTGTACCACTCCAGAACTGGTTCGGTGCGACGGAATCCCCTACACCACACGAGGCTGTCAGCAGATTATTTTGCGACACAGACTTGTCACCAGTGATAATTTGGCAATCCTGTGTACCATTTCTTAAAATAATACTATTCGCTACATAAGCTCTGCCATACGGCGCATAGATACGTAAAGCAGTATTTTCATTATCAACCATGGTGAGATTATTCAATCCCACCCCGTCCAGGACATTAATGAGTACACCCTTATTTTTTAGTATCGTACTACTTAATATTTCCCCACTAATACCTTGATCTTTACTGGAGTCAGCAAACTGTCCCGCGCTATAAATATTGGTCGCTGAATTATCCAGTGTCTGGTTATTTTTAAGTACACTTTGATAAATGAGGAAAGCAGGTAGCTCGCTATACAGGATCCCGCCTCGTTGGGCTTTATTATTTTCGATCAGACTATTTTTAATTTGTGCACGGCTTGTTAAGTTCTGTCCAAACTTGCCAGCATTATAAATTGCCCCACCCAAGTTGGCAGCAGCATTAAATAGACGGTTATATTCTAGAATTAGCTGACCTTTATTATAAATTAGGCCACCTTGTTCAGCACAACTGGTTTTACCACAGCCTTCAAGATCCAGTTCTTTCAAATTTAACTGAACCAATGTATCTGTACTGTTGATCCGGAAAAGGTTATCAGTACCTTTCATTTGAATATGAGCATTATGCAAGCCTAATGCTTTTTCATCCGTACTGAATTCGCCATCACTTTCTGCGACCGCACGGATGGTAAGAGATTTTTTAATCGCGATATGCTGGTTCAACACATAGGTATTTTTTTCTTTTAAAATAATGGTACTGGATGAGTTCTCCCCACCACACCCCATAAAACCTGATTTAGCTAAGCCACGGTTAACATACTCAACAGCTTCTCGAAGTGAACATTCCTTGTCATCTTTCTCAATATCTTCTGTAGTGGTTACAATAATATCTGCACTATACGACTGCCCCGCTATACATAGCAAAGCTATGCCTATGCTCTTCTTGAGCATAACCTTCTCCTTAATTTTTATTTCTTTCTTTTTCTTCTAAAGTTGCAGAATCCTTGCAACAGCGAATTATTTTGCCTTACTGTGTCATAGACTGAGTAATTACTCAAGAATTTTTATATTTTACCGATATTCGTCAATCAAGGCATATATCTGCCGCAGATTAGCATTGCTGACTTTCAATTTTTCCCCTTTAAGCAATTGAATAATCTGCTCTAATCTTTGAAGCAGCACTGAAGTTTGATGTGGCCCATGGCTTAGTAAATAGTCAAAGATTTGAGGGTCTAAATGGATCCCACGACGATCGAGTACCGAGGAAACCAGCGCATAGCGATCAGCATACAAACTGCCACTCGGAACACGGGTACTGACCGCCTGCGTGAGACGGGATTGTAAATCTGGCAATTCGAGTTTGAGTTCGATAGGTGCAAAACGTGACGAAAACACCAACTGCCCACCACCTTCATTATTATAATTAATCAAGTGAAATACTGCGCGTTGCCAATGGGGTACGCCACTAATCGCTTCGATATCATCAAGTGCTACCAGATCAAAACGATCTAGAGAAGTAATCGCCTCAGTCGGTGCATCTAAAAGCTCAAGCAAAGATACCTGAATTGCAGATTTACCTACTTCCAGATAAGAGTCACAGATGGCAGACAACAAATGACTTTTACCTGTACCGGCTCCCCCATAGACATAAAATTGGTTGATCAGGCCTGCATGTAATTGACGGACAGCATCAATGACATGCCCCCAACCCGGCCCTGAAAAATCACTGATTCGGGCATCGAGCTGAGGTTCTATATCTAACTGCAATTGACGCATACGATTTTTTGGCCTTATGAGTCTTTACGATGTGGATCGTGAATTTTACTTGAGTTCTCCTCTGCTTGCAGCGGTTTTTTCTGTGGCTTTTTCATTTCAATATCAACATCCAAGTCTGCTGTTTCAATATTGATTGAACCGGTAGATGCATCTTGCATGACAACTGCCCGATCGCCATAAAATGGCGTATGTTCATAATACTCACGGATATGCCGCAGTAGTACTACAATCACGGCAGCCACCGGCAAGGCAATCAGCATGCCTAGAAATCCGGCCAGTTGTGCACCCGCCAGAACTGCAAACACTACCGCTACAGGAGAAAGACCGATTTTATCACCTAGCAAGAACGGTTGCAGAATATAACCTTCGACTGCCTGCCCCACCATAAAGACAATCCCGACCAATACCAGTTGCCACCAGTCGATTCCAAATTGGAAAAAGGTTGCAATGACTGCGGCAATAATTCCAACCGCAAAACCAAGATACGGAATGATACTGCACAATCCGGCAATCATCCCGATGATCAAGCCAATCTCTAGGCCAATCAGTTGCAGTCCCACTGCATAGACTACGCCTAGCAGAACCATGACCAGGAACTGACCTTTGACAAAGGCACCTAAAACACTATGACATTCACTCACAATAGTTAAGGTTGTTTTTTCATAAGGACGGGGAATCAGGCGGCGTAAGCTGTCCAGCATACGATCCCAATCCAGCAAGAAATAAAAGGCAATAATCGGAATCAGGACAATCGTGCCACCAATCTGGATAAAATTCAGACCAGATTGTGCCAGTTTCAGCAGCATTGCCTGAATACTGTCAGCACTATAATTGGTCTGGACATAGTCCATCACCACGGAGGAAATCTGATCGGTATCAATCTCCATCGGGACCAGATTAAAGCTATCGGAAAGCCAAGGTAGGAACGTGTAATTGATCCAGTGAATCCCGGCCGGAATGCTATCACGCGCATACATCAGCTGCTGCCAGACTAGTGGCACCAGATACCACATCACCAATGTAACCACGATCCCAATCCCGATAAATACGATACTGATCGAGAGCCATCGAGCCAGCCCAATGCGGTGCAAAACATTAACCAAGGGGCTAAATAAATAAGCAATTAGAAAAGCTGCAACAAAAGGAACTACAACTGGTTTAAGCAGATATAAAACCCAAAGTATCAATGCTATACCAGCAAGTATAAGAATGCGCCGTAAAGTACGATCGACCATAGAATCTTGCCTTTTCTCTATTAATCATTCTAAAAATTAAAATATTTTAATAAAGATAGCATTTTAGGCCACAAATACCATAAGAGTTTTACATATTCAGGTTATAATCGCACCCGCGAATGCGGAGACTTCATTATGAGCAACTCAACTTCTACCCCAAACACTGGTTTAAGCTACAAAGATGCAGGTGTCGACATTGAGGCGGGCGACGCGTTAGTCGATCGTATCAAATCTGTCGCTAAGCGTACCTCACGTCCCGAAGTTATGGGCGGTCTAGGTGGCTTTGGTGCACTTTGTAAAATTCCTAAAGGTTATGAAGAACCTGTTCTCGTATCTGGCACAGATGGTGTTGGTACAAAATTACGTCTGGCACTGAATTTGAACCGTCATGACACAATTGGTCAAGACCTGGTTGCAATGTGCGTGAATGACCTTCTTGTCTGTGGTGCTGAGCCACTGTTCTTCCTTGATTATTATGCAACTGGTCACTTAAATGTTGATGTTGCTGCAAATGTAGTCACTGGTATTGGCGCTGGTTGTGAACTTGCTGGCTGTGCATTAGTTGGCGGTGAAACTGCTGAAATGCCAGGCATGTATGAAGGCGAAGATTACGATCTTGCAGGTTTCTGTGTCGGTGTTGTTGAGCAAAGCAAAATTATTGATGGCTCTAAAGTCAAAGCGGGTGACGTTTTAATTGGTGTAGCTTCTTCAGGTGCGCACTCAAACGGCTACTCACTGCTTCGTAAAATCCTGGACGTGAAAAACGTTGACCTGAATCAAATCGTCGATGGCCGCCCACTTGCAGATGTTGCAATGGAACCAACACGCATTTATGTAAAACCAATTCTTGAACTGTTAAAACACGTTGATGTCCATGCGATGGCACACATCACCGGTGGTGGTTTACCAGGTAACTTGCCTCGCGTACTTCCAAACGGTGCTCAAGCGCTTGTGAATGAATCTTCTTGGGAATGGCCTGAGCTATTCAAACTTCTACAACGCGAAGGCGGCGTAGAACAGTTTGAAATGTATCGTACTTTCAACTGTGGCGTTGGTATGGTGCTGGTCGTTGATGCAGCTGATGCAGACAAAACTGTTGAATTACTCAACCAGCTTGGCGAAAAAGCATGGGCGATGGGTCAGATTCAAGACCATGCTGAATCGGTTGCAGGTGCAGACGAAAAAATTCGTGTGATCTTCGCATAATTTCGTATGATTAAAATTGCTGTACTTGTTTCAGGTAGCGGATCAAATCTGCAAGCCTTGATTGATGCCAATCTTTCAGGGCAAATTGTGGGCGTGATTTCCAACAAACCTGAAGCCTTTGCTTTAACGCGTGCACAACACGCAGGCATTCAGACTGTAGTTATTGGACACAAGCAATATCCAAGTCGTGAAGCTTTTGATGATGTGATGCATCAACAGCTTTTGGACTGGGATGTAGATCTGGTGGTGCTTGCCGGCTTTATGCGAATTTTAAGTGAAAAATTTGTGAAAGCCTGGGAAGGGAAAATGTTGAACATTCATCCTTCCCTATTGCCTCATTATAAAGGCATGCATACGCATCAGCGTGTACTCAATACCGGTGATGTTCTGCATGGCTGTACAGTGCATTATGTTACGGCTGAGCTGGATGCAGGGCAAGCGCTTGCTCAAGGTGTTCTCAAGGTTTCTCACCACGATACGGTAGAAAGCTTGGCAACACGTGTGCATACCCTCGAACATGTGATCTATCCACAAGTTGTAGAATGGATTTGTAGCGGAACGATTCAACATACTGAAGATGGTGTGCTGTATCGAAATGAGAAAATGCAAGCGCCTGTTCAATTCTGCAAGTTTTAAAAAAGTTTAGAAATAAAAAACGCATCCTCGGATGCGTTTTTTTATTTCCAATACATTCGATGACTCAGGCAGACTGTTGCTGAATCAATTGCTTTACCAAGCTCGCGACTTGATCAGGTTGTTCCAATGGGAACATATGCCCGCCATCGACTACGGTAAAAGGAATACCAAACTTCTTTTGCACTTGCTGCGGGAACTTGCGGGCCAGAAATGGACCTTTCTCGGCAACGACCAAATGCACAGGAATTTTTGGTTTTGCCTGAGGCAACCACCATAGCGATGGATTGGTTCTAAAGACTGCCACCTCATCCATTTTAGGAATAGTGAGTTCTACCCCGCCTCGGATGGGATCCTCTTGCAAGGCATAATCAATATAAGCTTGGAAGCAATCTGCATCAAAATCCTGATAAAAACCTTTAGGGCGCAGCAATTCAGCGGCTTGTTCACGTGAATCCCAATGGTCACGACGGCGTTTGGACAGACCGGCTGGAGACATTTTATCCAAAGCTTTTAAGCGCAAAGTCTTGGCAATATGCAAGGCAAAGGCTTCTTTGCCCATAATCATCGGCGGGTCCAGCATGATCATTTGTGAAAATAGTTCCGGACGCTGCAAAGCCGCTTGCAGAGTTAACACGGACCCCAAAGAATGCCCCAGACCAATGACAGGTCGCCCATGTGACTGGCGCACAATACTGTCAATCACTTGCTGGGTCAGGCTTTTCCAGTGGTTATCAACCGGATAACGTTTATCCGGCCCCAAAAGCGGCACATAGATAATATCGTAATCATCTTGCAATCCATCAAACAGCTTTTGATAGACTTTGGATGGCACGCCATTGGCGTGCGCGAAATGAATCAATGGTTTCATTGCAGTGTTGTACTATTTTCTGACTGAAGCTTCTGTGCAACCGAAGAAGCAATTCCATCCCCAATCGATGAACCCATACGACCCAAGACTGATTCAAATGGACTATATTCAATGGTGTAATTCAACGCTTTTTCAGTTTTCAGTTCACGTTTTAAAGTATTTAAACTACCGATACGATCCGCAATACCTAGTTTTACAGCCTGATCACCGGTCCAGAACAAGCCAGAGAAAATGGCAGGATCATTGGATTTCAATTTATTGCCACGTCCCTGTTTCACTGCATTAATAAAGTGACCATGCACATTATCTAGCACACCCTGTACATGAGCTTTTTGCGCAGGATCAACAGGCTGAGTCATCGACAGCAAAGCTTTATTTTCGCCTGAGGTCATGGTGCGATCTTCGACACCTAATTTTTGCAACAGATTAGTCACGCCATAATTCGGCATGATCACCCCAATTGAACCGACCAGACTCGATGGATTAACAATAATTTCGTCCGCAGCTGAAGCAATATAATAAGCACCTGAAGCACCGGTATCACCGATCACGGCATACAATTTTTTCCCAGAATGCTGTTTTTTCAGATACTGAATTTCCTGCCAGATTTCATCGGACTGTACCGGTGAACCGCCAGGTGAGTTGATATTCAGCACCACTGCTTTACTTTGTTTATTTTCAAAGGCTTTTTTCAATGATTTGATGGTATTGCTACTGTTGACGCTCTGCTTGTCGGCTGCAATCGTACCCACAATATCCACGACTGCGATATGCGAACCCGCAGCAGCGCTAGCATCTGAAGAAACTGAACTACAGCTTTTGCCTAATGCCAAAATGACAACAAGCAGATAAGCAAAAGTCAGAAATTTAAAGAAAATTCCCCAACGGCGTGCACGGCGCTGTTCTTCTACCGAAGCTAAAACTGCTTTTTCAAGCAATTTCCATTCCGGACCAGTCGGTTGAACTGGCTGTTGCGTATTTTGTATTTGATTTTCAGGTTTTGGTGGCCAATCGGACATAAATAATCCAATAAATTGATTTATATTGAATCCATTATATACACTGAATCGGGTAATTCTGTCTAAACAAAACGTTTTCGCCTATAATAAATTTTGTTCTCTTTTTTTGTACTTAGACGAAATCAATGACGAAACAGGGCTCACGGAATTCAGCTTACGGATTACTCAAATACATTAGCCGCCAACCGCTTCCGGTTTCTCGCTGGATGGCCCGTATTCTGGCCTTTATTGTGAACAGTTTTAAAGTCACTAAAACTTCGGAAGTCATTCGTCTCAACCTTGAAATCAGTCTTTCAGAACTGTCTAATCAGGAACGTGAACAGATTAACCGTGCTGCGGTTCGCAATGAATTAATGTCATATTTCGAGTTCTTTACTATTTGGGGCTCAAGCAATCAGAAAAATCTTAAACGCGTTCATCGCGTTATTGGCGAAGATCTACTTCATGATGCCATTGCACAAAATAAAGGCCTCGTGTTAATCGTGCCGCATTTTGGTACCTGGGAAATTATGAATGCCTATATTGCCCAGTTCACCTCAATGACCATTATGTACAAACCTGTGAAAAATCAGGCTGCAGATCAATTTGTACGGGCCGCCCGTAGTCGTGAACAGGCGCATCTGGTGCCGACCGATGAATCTGGCGTCCGTCAGATTTTTAAGGCCTTAAAACAAGGTGGCACTACGGTCATCCTTCCGGATCATACCCCGAATATCGGTGGTGAATATATTCCCTATTTCGGCGTGCCTTTGGCCACCAGTAATTTAAGTGCCAAGCTGATTCAAAAGACCAAAGCGCGTGCCCTGTTTTTATATGCTCTACGTAATACTGAAGATGGATTCGATATTTTTATCGAAGCAGTTGATGAAAAAATTTATAATGGCAATGCCAATCAAGGCACACAAGTCATTATCAATAGTATTGAAAATTTAATTCGTCGCCATCCGGAACATTATCATTGGAGTTATAAACGCTTTAATGCGCATCAAGACTTGGGAAATCTCTACAAACTTGAGCATGAACAAGCTTTGGGCAAAGTAAATGCATTAAGAACTCAAGAACTACATAAAGTTTCGCCCATATTGGAATCAGTCACTTAAGGGCTGACGATACAACCACTGCCATTCATGTCGTTCGGCAGAAAGCACCAGTTTTGAGCCTTGTTGCTGGAAGTGCACACTCCCCTGTTCTGCTGTGGTCAATAAGGGAATATTAAGTGCTTTCAACCGTTGCTGGGTCAGTTGGCTCGGGTGGCCATAACGGTTAAATTTCCCAGCCGAGGCAATCGCCAGTTTAGGCTGCAAAACCTGTAAAAATTGATAGGCTGAACTGTGCTGACTGCCATGATGCCCGAGTATCAGCACATCGACCTGAAGTTCGGGATAGTCTTGGAGCAGCTGATATTCAGTTTCCCAACCCGCATCCCCCATCAGTAAAAAGTTTTGATACGGTCCGGCATTTTTGATTTGCAGATATACCACACAAGAGCGGTCATTTTTATTGAAGTTTGGCGTATTTAGCTGCTGCTGCCGAGGTGCCAGAATTTTAAAGTTAATCTCTTCAGACCATTGCCATTGCTGTCCTGCATAACAAAACTGAAAGATTGAAGAAGTAGCGGTTTCAGGCATCTGATTGGATGACACTTGCTTGATGTTTAATTGATCTTTAATGCTGAAATAAGCACCGCTATGATCCTGATCCAGATGGGTCAAAATCAGTTGATCCAGTTCCCCAACACCTTGCACAGATAGAAACGGCCTAATCACTTGTCGACCAATACTGAATTTTTCTTCATTATAATAACCACCCATGTCGATCATCATGCTCTTTTGCCCTTCCCGAATGAAGATGGCCTGTCCCTGCCCGACATCCAGAACAGACAGCTGAAATGCATGCTGATTAAGTTGAGGAATGCACAGTGGTACACAGGCAAGTGCTGTCCAGCTTTTGGGCACTAAGCCACGCGGCAAAAAGACAATTAATAAGCCCAAAATACATAGAGCAATCATCCAGACATTCATGGCCACAGGAATCAGTTGCGGTGCAAACAGCCGATCAAGCAGATCTAGAAATGCCAGCAGTATATGAATAAAAATATCATTGAGCTGAAACAGCAGACTCGACAATGGCTCAGAAACAAAAAACAGTAAAGCCGCCAGAATATCTACTGGAACTATCAGCAGCCCAATCCACGGGATAGCCACCAGGTTGCTTAGCGGGGTAATCCAAGCCACCTGCTTAAAAAACAACATCATTAAGGGAAACAGGGCCAGAAAGATTTTCCACTGCGACTCCATCAAAACTTTTATTGCAAAATACAGTCGTTGTAATGCTGTTTGTACTGTTTGATGCGGTTGCTGCTGAATGGTTTGATAGATCCGAAGCAAGACAAAACAGGCCCCATAAGACAGCCAGAATGCGGCCGACAAAATGCTAAAAGGATCAAAGAGCAACAATAAGGCAGCACTTAAAATCAGCAGTTTTAATGGCTGCATACTTTGCCTGAGCAGCAGCGTAAAAGTCACAATCACACAAATCAGTAAAGTGCGTAACGCCGGAATTTCAAAACCGACAAAGGCACAATACAGCAATACACATAACAAAAAAGGCAGACTCAAAAAATACTGCCTTGGCCATTTCAGATAAATCTGCGGTACGTACCTTGAAATCAGATATTGCAAGGTGCCACAGACGATAAAAGCAAAGATCAGCACATGCGGTCCGGAAATCGCCAGTAAATGACTCATGCCAAAACGCTGGAATTGCTGTTCCGTCGCTTGATCCAAGAGACTTTCATCACCACTTAATAGAGCCAGTAACAAGCCTTTCTGCTGTACTGGTTGTGTGGCCACAAACTCTCTTAAGGTCAGTCGCTGCTGTTCTACCCAAAGCAAAAATCGCTGATTCAAATTTTTCTGCTGACGTAGATATTTAGCATGACCTAGTGCATAGAGTTGTTGCGGTTGCAACTCTTGGATATGTTTAATCCTAAACCCGGCCATAACATTTTGCTGTAATGCCCACTTTTCTGCATCAAAGGCACCTGGTGTGGCATAACTATGGCTAGGCCGAATCTGGCCTTGTAATAAATAATAGTGTCCCAGTTCAAGAGTCTGCTGTTTGGTTTCATCATTTACCAAACTGGATGTGGTAGGATCTGAAACTGGCAGAAAACCCATCCACTTAACTGTATTGCCATCAGGATTAAGCACATGCAAGGCTTGCTGGATATTCTGATCGCCCAGTTTATTCAGCTCTTTGATATACACCACGATTTCTTTTTCAGAGACCTCGTGCTCTCGCTTGGATAAACGTTCAGCCAGTTGCAGATTGGCATAAGCGTGACCTAAAAACAGCCCTAAAAGTAGGCTTGACCCAGTGATCAACAGGCTTCTCAGCGGTGTATTCAAGATGAACTTTAATTTATGGCAACACAGATACCACAACAGCGCAACGATCAAAACTGCCGTCCCGCTCAGTTGAACAGTCAGGAAACTTTTCCCCATACAGGCAAGGCCTAAAATCCAGCCAATACATAGCCACTGCAACATTGAATCTTATTCTGTCTTGTTATTATTTTGTCCAATAATAAAGCCCACCGGAGTGAGCTTCAATCAAATGCGAATATTCTCGTTATTTATGGTTCGATCCAGAGACCATCCTGCATGTGTAAAATTCGGTCTGCAGCATGGGCCAGTTGTTCATCATGGGTCACAATCAGCATCGCCATATTGAACTCACGTTGTAATTCGGTCAGCAGTTCAAAAATCTTTGCTGCAGTCTTACGATCCAGATTTCCGGTCGGTTCATCGGCCATCATCAGTTTAGGTTTACCGACCACTGCACGCGCCAAAGCTACACGCTGACGCTCACCTCCGGATAATTCACCCGGCTTGTGAGTCAGACGATGGGAAAGACCAACACGCTCCAGCAAATACTCAGCCTGCTGTTTGGCTTCCTTGAATTTCATGTTGTCGCGTAACATCAGTGGCATGGCCACATTTTCCAGTGCCGTAAATTCTGGCAACAGGTGATGAAACTGATAAACAAAGCCCAAATGCTCATTCCGCACATAACCGCGTTCTGCTTCAGACAAGGTATCAAAACGGCGGCCATTCACCATGACCTGACCTGACGTCGGGCGATCCAATCCACCCAAAACATGCAATAAGGTACTTTTGCCTGAACCACTTGAACCTACAATCGAAACAAAGTCACCTGCTTTCACCTGTAGCGACAAGCCGCGAATCACATCGACAGTGGCTTTACCATCGGTAAAGGACTTGTGAATATTCTGGGCATCTAAAATCAGATTACTCATAACGCAAAGCCTCTGCCGGTTGAATTTTTGCTGCACGTAAGGCGGGGTAAATCGTCGCGACAAAACTAAGGGCCAGTGACAAGCCTACAATCACCAAAACATCTTGCCAGCGCAGATACGAAGGTAAGTAGTTAATAAAATAGGCATCAAACATATTCAGTCCTAAAGTATTGTTGAGCCAACCAATAAAGCTACTAATACTGGTTGCCGCAATAATTCCGAGGATGGCCCCTGCACAAGTTCCAATCACCCCAATCACGGTACCTTGCACCATAAAGATTTTGGTAATGGTCGCAGGTGAAGCGCCCAAAGTCCGTAAAATGGCAATATCCGATTTCTTGTCAGTTACTACCATTACCAAAGAGGAGACAATATTAAACGCTGCGACCAAGACAATCAGGAACAGTAGCAAGCTCACCATTGCCTTTTCCATCTGAATGGCACTAAACAGATTACCATGGGTATAGGTCCAGTCCGAAGCATAGAAATTCCCCGGCAAATCACGCACGATTTCCTGAGATACTTGTGGCGCCAGGAAAATATCATCTAGCTTCATACGAACACCCTGTGCACCATCCGGCAGACGCAGCAAGGTTGAGGCATCATTTAAAGCGATATAACCCATCATCGAGTCAACTTCAGCACCAATACTGAAGATTCCCACCACTTTAAAACGCTTGAAACGCGGGACGACACCGGCGGGTGATGGGGTGGCTTCTGGCAAAACCAGAGTAATATTGTCATTTAAACCCACACCCATGGCATCGGTCATTTGCTTGCCCAAAACAATACCAAATTCACCTTTTTTCAGGCTGTCGATACTGCCCTCAACCATATGGTTTTGTATAATTGAAACTTTTTTCTCATACTCGGGTTCAATCCCGCTGACCATAATGCCGGCGACCTGACCCTGTGCGGTCAGCATGCCTTGTAATTGAGTAAAAGGTGCGACTCCCTGAACATGCTCATGCCCTTCAATTTGCTTTGCAAGTTCTGGCCAATTTGTTAAAATTTGTGTTGAGGAAACAGTCGCTTGAGGTATCATTCCTAAGACACGATTCTTTAACTCTCGGTCAAAACCATTCATCACAGACAACACTGTAATGAGGACTGCCACACCGAGTGTGAGGCCGATCATTGAGACCAACGCGATAAAAGAAATGAAGTGGTTACTACGCCGTGCGCGAGTATATTTCAACCCTATATACAGCGAGATTGGTTTGAACATAACCATCTAGTCCGAGGTAATAAATTATGGAAAATGTACAGCATCCAAACGGATTTACGGAAAGACGCGTCATGTCTCGAATCGATGCTGCCTTACGAATTAATTATCAGATTATTTCCGATGATGTTGCCTTGAATGATCCTTACGATCCTAACTTCGTCTTGCCCCGCTATTTTCTACTACTTGCAGAACTAGATCAATTTGATCATGCGGTTAACTACGAATTAGAACAATTATCTGAAAAAGATCAACAAATTGCTCGAATCTTATCCTTATTTAATCAAAAGTTAAACCTTATTACCGGTTCTTTGTATGACGCAATTGTACAAAGCATGTTACCTGTACCAGAGCAAGTGAACTTTTCAGAAACCGGTTTTAGTTTCTTTAATGAGCGCCCTATCGCTGAAGGCACCTATCTGCACGTGACTTTGAGTCATCCGGAAAATTTCTTCCATATTGCAGCAACCGCTCAGGTGGCCTACAGTCGCGAAGAAGAAAATGGCAAATATCGGACTGGTGCATATTTTATTACCATGCATCCCCAAGACCGTGTCAAACTGGGTGAATGCGTCAAGGCTCACTTTGTTTAAATTACTGCTTTAGTCAGTGCTGCTGGACGATGAAAGGCGAGCGTTATAGCTCGCTTTAATTTCTCTGGAAAAATATAACAACAAACCAGCCAGTAAGATAACGACGCCAAAGACTGCTCCACCCGATAATTTTTCATCATTCAGAATCACCCCGACAAATAAGGCCAGCATCGGCGTCAATACGGTGGTCAATGACAAAGTGGTCGCCTTGATTTTCTGCACCAGTTTAAAATAACAGAACATCGCAATCAGGGAAGCCATGATTACAGCATAACTGAGTCCAATCAGCGATTTTGCCTGTGGGATCTGGGTTGGTGCAAATTGCCAGATAAATGGCAACATGGTACAGGCCATGACCGCTGAAACAGCAATAGAACCGGCCGCTTGTGCCATAGGTTCGAGAGGTGCATTAACTTTTTTCACCCAGAACATCGAAACACAGTAAATAAAAACACTGAGCAACATCAGGCCTATGCCAATCGGCTGAATATGCTGATCTTTGCCACCGACACAGATAATGCCCAGACCCAGCAAGGCAATCGCCATACCACCCCACTGCGAAGGATAGAGCTTAAGCTGAAATACAAAACGGCCAATTAAACCGGTAATAATCGGCGCCAGTCCGAACATCAGTGCAATAATGCCTGAACTCAGATAATCCGTGGCCAGATAAGTGAAAATCTGTGAGCCGATAAAACTGCATGCGCCAGCCAGGTAACTGTGCATGGATAATTTATCTAAGGGAAAACGGGTTTTAAATAGCCACAACAAGACAAATGCAAAAGGCAAAGCCAAAAAGAAACGCAATGCCAAAGCCCAGAGCGGATGCAAATCCGTCACACTCCAGACAATAGCTAGCGGTGTCGTCGCCCAGATAAAAACCAATAAAAGATAGGTGGCAATCATATTGGTTTGTGTGGGCATGCGAGTCACTCTGAATAAGGCTTAAAGCGCGGAAGTTTTACGTTTTTGTTTTTGGATGGTCTGATCGAGTGCGCTGGAAAATTCGCGTTTATCCCGTTCTGAAATCGGTGGCGGACCGCCCGTTTGCACGCCCGCTCCGCGTAAGCTGTCCATAAAATCGCGCAGATGTAAGCGCGCTTTGACATTGGCCGTAGTATAAATTTCACCACGGGGATGAATCGCAATTCCGCCTTTTTCAATCACTTCCGCAGCCAAGGGAATATCTTGGGTCATGACAATATCATGCTCTTTCATGCGCAGAATAATTTCTTTATCTGCAGCATCTGCTCCGCTCATCACCTGAATTGAATTAATTCTGACCGAAGGTGTGATTCCGACTGGTTGGTTGGCAACAAAAGTCACTTCCAGCTGATAGCGATCCGAAGCACGAATAATCACATCTCGCAGCATACGAGGCAATGCATCGGCATCGACCCAAAGTTTGAATGGCAACACAAGGCTTCCCATTAAGGTATAAATCATGGTTATTCTAGCAAATTGAGACGATCAGGTTGATGATTAAATCGCTCCATTTTCATAGTATCTGTCATCAGTATTTTAAAAAGTATGTGCTCGGTAAAACTGGCGTGATTCACGTGAGAAAAAAAATTGACTTCATTTGACTGGCATTTTAATTTTAAAATTCATTCGATTGACTTGAAAAATCGCAATGACCCTCGATTAACTATAAATACATCATCCAAGATCAATTGTGCATATGAAAAATCAGAATAGCCCAGAGATCATCACCATTGATGATCAAAATTTCGGTAGTCATGTCGAACACTGGACCTTGCTCACCGACAACCCTGGCACAGATGTACCACAGTGGTTAGGCAAAGCTCTTGATGAACCAATCATGCCGATGGGCCTTTGTACACAAGAATGTGATATGGATGCAGAGACTTGGCTGATTCAGGGACCGAGTAAAGCTGCGGTACAGTTGAGTCAGGTGATTGCCGTCGAAAACAACAAACCTCAAGCGGTAAAAACTGCATTTCCGTGCTTTGACAGTCCTTATCAGGTGAAAGCCACGATTGACCGGATTATTAGCTGTAAATCCAATACTCAGGCTGTATTGCGCCTGAATCTGGGTGCTAACAATATTATTTACGCTTTCGATAGCCTGTATAGCGTCAATCACTCACATTATGAAAAAGACCAGTCCTATGTGGTGAATCTGAATGGCTGGGCCTATGAACTTGAAGCGGTTGCAGATCATGAGCATCTGGTGGTTGATGATCCGGCTTCGATCAAGCACCACCGTGCCTTGAATGATATTCTGGCTGCCAATAATGGGGTAGCCCCGGATAATTTGCAGGAACAGATTGATACCTGGCAGCCGCAGTCCGAAGAAGATAAAGAACCTGTAACCGTAGATTTTTCTAAAATGGTGGCTTATCTATACGGCGAAACCATGGGTCAGGAAGATGAAGCCTGGTTTCAGGGCAATATTGTCGGTAAAACCACCATGCAATTTATGGATCAGGACTACACCCTGTATGATGTCACCCTGATTCATGATGAAGGCCAGCCTGCGACCTTGATCCGGATTGCAACGCGGAATGACCAGTTCAAAAACTTCCAGATTGGTCAGTATATTCGTGGCAACTTGTGGATTCAGGCCAATATTTATAGAAAAGCGGCCTAAGTTCAAACATATACAGAAGATATTCATTTTGATGGGTATCTTCTTTTAATCCATCTATATCCTTATTTGTCATTTTAATTTTTGATTATTTTTTATACATATTTTCTGGCTTAATAATCTATTTAAAGTCATTAAAAACCAAGTTATCCACATTTTTAAATTCAAATGAATTCATTTTAAATATTTAAAATAACCTTAAAAACCTTGTAAAAATAAGCATTTGATTTCTCATATAAATAATCTGATGTCGTGCAAATCTGATATTTAAATAAAATGAAAATTTATGCTCTTTAATTAAAAATGTACTTTATTTAATCAATTTTTTATGATAAAAATACTCACAACAAATTAGTATTAACGATAAATAGATCGGACAATAAATATCTATGAAAATCGTGCAAGAAGAAACATTACAACAGGTCGAGCATCATCTTAGCTCCCGCTATAATATTGATATGATGTCCTGCCTTTTTTTCATGTTGGGGATGCTGATCTGCGGATTCATCCTGCATACTTTTATTTTCTAAAATTATTGTATTCATAAAAAACCCAGCCTGTGCTGGGTTTTTTCGTTTCAGGAATTAACCATTGCGTTTGGCAAAGTCATCCATAAAGTTCACCAATGCCTGCACGCCTTCTAAAGGCACAGCATTATAAATACTTGCGCGCATACCACCCACTGAACGGTGACCGGCAAGATTCAATAAATGTTGTGTTTCGGCTTCTTTCAGGAACTGTTTCTCAAGATCAGCATTGGCCAAGGTAAATGGTACGTTCATGATCGAACGATTTGCTTTTGCAATCGGATTCGCATAGAAATCGCTTTGATCGATATAACCATAAAGCAGGTTAGCTTTTTCAAGGTTCACTTTGTGCATGGCATCTACACCGCCATTTTCCAGCAACCATTCAAACACCAGACCAGATAAATACCATGCATAAGTTGATGGTGTATTGACCATTGAACCGTTTTTCGCTTGATCTGAATATTTCAAGATGCTTGGAATTTCAGGTTTAGCTTGATCGAGTAAATCTTCGCGAATGATCACCAGCGTTAAGCCAGCAGGCCCGATATTCTTTTGCGCGCCCGCATAGATCAAACCAAATTTAGAGACGTCTAAGGGTGCAGATAAAATGCTAGATGAATAATCGCACACTAATGGCTTATCTGTTTCAGGAATTGAAGCAAATTGCAGACCGCCAATGGTTTCATTATCGGCATAATGCACATAAGCTGCATCAGCAGACAGGTTCCATTCGCTTTGTGCACTGATCGCATATTTACCATCAATTTGGATACCTGCTTTTACAACATTGATATCGCCATAACGTTGCGCTTCTTTCAAAGCTTTTTCAGACCAGATGCCGGTATCGATATAGTCTGCTTTGTTGTTTTTGCCAAGCAAGTTCAATGGAATTGCCGAGAACTGTAGTGATGCCCCACCCTGCAAGAACAATACTTTGTAGTTCTCAGGAATATTCATGAGTTTGCGCAGGTCTGCTTCCGCTTTTTCAGCCATGGCAACATAGTCGGAACTACGGTGGCTCATTTCCATGATCGAAAGACCTTTGCCATGCCAGTCAAGCATTTCAGCTTGAGCTTTTTCAAGTACGGCAGTCGGTAATGCAGCAGGACCAGCACAGAAGTTGTACGCGCGCATGATTTTTCCTTTCAGAGTGAAACACAATAAAATGATGGCATTTAACCATATCTGGCAGGGTCTTGCACAAAATTATTTCAATCTATGAGTCAAGATAGAGTCAAAAAATCAATGTAGATTCACAAGATAAATTGACCAGTATTTTAGCCTGCTGTTTTTATCATCTTTGAACTAACAATTGAAAATATTCAAGATTAAGCCATTTTTTAATTTTAGATATTCCATCAAAAATAGCCGATAAGTATTTGAAATACAGATGTAAAAGAAACAATACTATAACTTTACACTAGTTCTATCTACGAACCTTTGATTTATACTAGCCGGATAACATTACCGGCTTTAAATCAGTTTAGCGACTTTATGAACTTAAAGAAAAATAAAAGACAGCTTGTCTGGAGTTTAAATCTGCTTGCATCGATGATGTATGGCAGCTTTGCTCATGCACAGAGCATCAGCTTTCAGGACGCTGAACGTCAGTTGTTGCAAAATTCTTATAGCAGCCAAGCCTATCAAAGTCTGGAACAGGCCTCAAAACTTGAAGCTGAAGCAGTGAAAGGTATAGGTCTGCCACGAGTCGACCTGAATGTTCGTGCGTATGCCTTTCATAATGAACTCGATCTGCCTTTGGGTGCATTAAAAAATAATTTAGAGCAATCCTTAACGGATGGTGTAAATAATAGAATTGATGAACTGAACTTAGGTGATCTGGCTGACCCGCTAAAAAATAGTCTAAGACAACCTATTCAAAATGGGGTGGGCTTAATTCCTGATAGTGCGAATGTCGTGCTGGATGATCAGGTGATTCGCCCAACGGTTTCAGTTATGATGCCGCTTTATACCGGTGGACTGACAAGCAGCGCCAAAGAAATCGCCAATATTCAGGTCGGTCGTAGTCAGCTCAGCAACAAACAGCAGCAAGACACGCAGCGTTTTGAACTGATTCAAAGTTATTTTAATGTGCAGCTTCAAAAGCAACTGCATGCAGCAGCACTATTTAACCTGAATGCCATGCAGCAGCATTATCGCAATGCCTTAAAGATGGAACAGCAAGGTTTTATCAGTAAAGGCCACCGCATGCAGTTTGAAGTGGCACGCAATAATGCCGAGCGCAGTCAGCAAAATACGCAGGCCAATTTGAATGCTGCCCTGTTCCAGCTGAATAATCTGCTTCAGGAAAGTAGCATCACCGAACTTTCGACGCCTTTATTTGTCAATAAAACCGAGCCACAGGCCTTAAATCATCTGCTGAAAACCTTTAGTCAGAACTCTGCGCTGATTCAAAAAATGCAGCTGGATACTCAATTAGCTCAAGCCAATGTCAAAGCCCAGCAAGCAGCGAAAAAACCGAATGTTTTTGCTTTTGGTGAATATAGTCTGGATCAAAATGAAAACTGGATTGTCGGGGTTGCCGCACGCTATAACCTGTTTTCCGGGATCGATAAAAACAAAAATATTCAGGCTGCCGAACTCAAACGCTCTGCCACAGAACTGCTCACTGCACGCACCCAGCAGGAAATTGAAAATCTGATTTATAAATCTTATAGCGAAGCACTCAGTGCACAGCAAAGTGATGCGCTTCTGGCACAAAACTTGAAAGCCGCACAGGAAAATTTACGCATCCAAGAATTGTCCTTTAAAGAAGATATGGGCACCGCCATACAGGTCATCGATGCACAAAATATGCTGAGCGGACTACGAGCCGAAACTGCCTTGAATGCTTACAAATATGTGATGTCACTGGCCACCCTATTACAAAGCCATGGCTCGATTGCAGAATTTCCGAACTACATCCAACATACCAACACTCACTATATTCGCTAATGGAGCCGAACATGAACGAAGATCAAAAACCCAATGATCCTGTGAATGAAGCGGCTTCATCCAGCGATACAGAAAAATCGCCTGCGCAACAGGTAGAAACAAAAACTGAAATAGAAAATAACGCGACGACTTCGACCGAGCATGAACAAGCTCCTGAAATCGCTAAAAAGAAAAAATATTTATTGCTTGCCCTGATTCCAATTCTACTGGCAGTCATCGCTTTTGGATTATGGAAAAGCTACCAACCTGCTCCGCTGGAATTGCAGGGTCGTGTAGAAGCTGAAACGG
The DNA here is from genome assembly GCF_052078135.1 of Acinetobacter lwoffii. Classification (GTDB taxonomy): domain Bacteria; phylum Pseudomonadota; class Gammaproteobacteria; order Pseudomonadales; family Moraxellaceae; genus Acinetobacter; species Acinetobacter lwoffii_Z. The sequence continues at coordinate 131,402 of NZ_JBQGUZ010000006.1, read as the reverse complement.
TTCAGGTAGCGACCAAAGTGCCAAGCCGTATTGAAGAAATTTATGTAGAAGAAGGTCAGCAGGTCAAAAAAGGTGATGTACTGGTACGCTTAAACAGCCCGGAGATTCAAGCAAAAAAACAGCAAGCCGTAGCGGCTTTACAATCTGCATTGGCTTTACAATCGACTGCTGAACGTGGCTCGCAGGAAGAAAATATCGCTAGCCTGTATGCCAACTGGCAATCGCTGAAAGCACAGCAAAATTTAGCCAAAGTTTCTTATGAGCGTGGTGCAAATTTATTTAAGGAAGGTGTGATTTCACGCCAGCGCCGTGATGAATTGTATGCAGCCAGTCAATCAGCGGCGCAAATGACAGAGGCGGCGTATCAGCAATATGCACGTGCCAAACGTGGCAGCACTTCGCAGCAAAAGAGTTCTGCCGATGCACAGGTAGATATTGCCCAGGCTGCGCTGGATGAAGCCAATGCTTTAGAAGCAGAAACTCAATTAGTTGCACCTGTAAACGGAACGGTGTCTAAAACCTATGGCAAAGTCTCGGAGTTGGTAGCCACCGCAGTCCCTGTGGTCAGCCTCATTGAAGACAAGATGTGGGTGAGCCTGAATATTCGTGAAGACCAATATGCCCCATTTCAGAAAATGAGCAGTATTGCAGGTTATATTCCCGCCCTAGATAAAACCGCCACTTTTCAAATTAGACAGATCAGTGCTGAAGGCGAATTTGCCACCATTAAGACCACACGCCAAACCGGCGGTTATGATGTGCGCAGTTTTAAGCTGCATCTTGTGCCCGCACCAGCGATTCCTGAACTGAAAGTTGGGATGAGCGTGTTATTTAAACTGAAAGAGGCCCGATAATGTGGACGGGTATATGGCGCGAACTGCGCTATCTGCTCCGCGAAAAATGGGATCTGTGTCTGGTCACGCTCGCACCTGCACTGGTGATTATTTTATTCAGCAGCATGTTTGCTCAAGGGAAACCGGATCATTTACCGATTGCGATTATTGATCAAGACCAGAGTGCGCTGAGTCAAAGCATTTATCAACATGTGGCGCTGAATCATACTCTTAAAATTGCTACGGTGTCGGAACAAACAGCTGAAATTGAGCGCCTGTTAAATCAAAATAAAATTTGGGGTTATATCCATATTCCAAGCGGTGCCGAGCAACGTCTGGTTCGTGCCCAGGATGCTGACATCAGTATTGCCTTTAACCAGAGTTATTTCAGTATCGGAAATACCATCTCCTCTGCCATGCTGGTCAGTACCCTACAAGCACTGGCTGAATTTGGCGGACAGCAATATCTGGGCAACCGGCTGCCCTCTCTCGAAGCACCGTCACCGCATATCAAAATATCGCCGCTGTATAATCCGCAGCTGAATTATGAATTCTATCTGGAACCCTATGTCATCCCGGCAATTCTGCATTTACTGCTGTGTTGTTGTGTGGCATTTTCCGTCGGTCAGGAACTGAAGCGACAGACCTTAATAAGCTGGATTAGCAACTCATCCATCTGGATGGCATTACTGTCTAAGAACCTGGTCTATGTGGCTATTTTTAGTGTGTGGACTTGGGCCTGGATGTTCTGGCTGATTGAAATTCGCGGCTGGTTTGTTGCCGGCTCGCTCGCTCTGATTCTATCGGCACAATTTCTGCTATATAGCGCTTATGCATTTTTAAGCAGTGCAGTGGTTCTGGCAACCAAAGATTTAAGTAAATCTTTTGGCATCATTGCGGTCTATGGTGGTTCATCTTTAAGTTTTGCCGGTGTGACTTTACCTTTAAATAATGCGCCCCTATTCACCCAGTTTTGGTCCAATATTATTCCGTTCACGCCCTATGCCAAATTACAAACTGAACAATGGGTGATTGGTAGTCCATTGCATATTTCACTGCAAGCTGGATTAATGCTGCTGATCTATGCCCTAGTCTACGCTCTGCTGGCTTATCTGTTTCTTAAAAAAATCGCCAAAGGAGCAGTCCAATGAAATCCCTTTGGTTTTACTATCTACAAAGCTTTAAAGATATCGTCAGTCACGGCACGATCTTTACCACGCTAATTCTATCCGTCTTGTTTTACAGCTTTTTTTATCCAACCGCTTATCAGGCACAGCAGGCTGAAGCCTTACCGATTATTATTGTCGATGAAGAACAAAGTAGCTTAAGTACCCGCATTATTGGTCAGGTGGCACAAAGCCCCAATGTCGAAATTCAGGCGATTACCGGCAATTTCGCCGAAGCCAAACAATGGGTTGAATCTCAAAAAGCTGACGGCATTTTACTGCTGCCGGACAATTTATCGCAAAGCTTAAGGCATGGTGAAACAGGTGGCATTGGACTGTATTTAAGTACAGCCAACTTTTTAGTGACCAAACAAATTGGTCTGGGCTTAGCCACATCGGTTGAGCAAACTTTAGCAGACTATACTGAACGCTTTGGTGAGGTCTCGGATTTTTCACCTGCCCTTTCTGTACATCAAATTCCTTTATTTAATCCGCTATCCGGCTATGGCAGCTATGTCTTTCCTGCGGTTGCACCTTTAATTATCCACCAAACCATTCTTTTAGGTTTGAGTATGCTGATTTTGGTATATCGGGAAAGAAAAGTAGAATTAAACGCAAATGCGTTCATTGGTATGTGTTTAGCGGTCTTCACCATTGGCTGTCTGGGATGTTTCTATTTATTCGGCTTTAGCTTCTGGCTATTTGATTATCCGCGCGGTGGCAACCTGCTTGGAATGCTACTGGCTGTTGCGGTTTTTATCTACACGATAATTGGCATGACCTGTCTATTTGCCAGTTTTCTGGATCTGCCAGAACGTGCGGGTCATGTCATTGTATTCACTTCCATTCCGCTGTTCTTTTTATCTGGTGCGGCCTGGCCGCATGCTGCCATGCCCATCTGGATGCAAGTCGTTGGCGAAATCCTGCCCTCTACCCAAATTGTGCAGATGTTTATTCAACTCAATCAGATGGGTGTACCTACCGCACTAGTCTTGCCTAAATTGCTTTATCTTGGAATGATCGGCAGCTTGTGCTTTTTCCTGGCTTATCGACGTTTAATTTCTAGTCATCAAAGCAGATAGAGCATTATAGCAATGCGCCTATTCCACTTATTTATTTGACTCGCCAAAGACCTGAATATTGAAATTACGAATCTTGTTGCTGCCATTCGGCTTGTCAAAACTCACATCATACTGAACCAGATTCTCCGGATAGGCAATTTCATAGCTGACCTTATATTGCCCAGGCTGATTAGTTGCTTCTTCAATCTCTTTGGTCATTAAAGTCTTAGACTTGTATTCACCTTGAGGAATTGAACGTGAAAAGCGTTTCATCAGCTTTTCATTATCCTTAAACTGGGTTTGCAACTGCGGTTCTAACTGATCCAGAAATTCCTCATATTTCCCGTCACGCAAATCCTCATAAGCCAGCTGTGCCGTCTTTTCCTGTTCAGGACTCGGATTCGGAATATTGTCCATTGAATTACAGCCAGTCAATGCAACCGCTGCTACCAACAACATTAATTTGGTTTTCATCGCTTACCCTTATGCAGTCAAGGTTTATAAAAAAGGACGCCGAAGCGCCCTTTTTATCAGTAAAAAACTTATTCTTCTACTGAATTTTCACCATCTTTTGCAACTTGCTCAGTTTCAGCTGCTACATCTGTTTCTGCTACTAAAGATTCTGCACCTTCAATCGCTTCAACAAACTCATCTTCTTCAACCGCTTCGATTGAAACGACACCAACCAGCAATTCCTCATTACCTAGGCGGATCAGACGAACACCCTGTGCGTTACGACCGGTTTGCGCCACTTCAGATGCACGGGTACGAACCAGCGTACCGCCATCAGAGATTAGCATCAGTTCTTTAGAAGCATCGATGGCAACAGCGCCCACCAATTGACCGTTACGTTCAGAGGTCTTGATCGCAATCACGCCCTTACCGCCACGTTTCTTGGTCGGGAAATCATCTACTGGAGTACGTTTACCATAACCGTTTTCAGATGCACACAGTACTTCGCCAGTTTCAGGTACAACAACCAGTGATACGATTCGGCTAATCAATGCTGAATCTGAACCATCTTCGTCATCAGACTCGATCTCAGTTTCGTCATTTTCTTCTAGCTGTGCAGCTGCACCAATGGTCACGCGCATACCACGTACACCTTTGGCAGAACGGCCCATTGAACGTACATCCGTCTCAGCGAAGCGAATGGCTTTACCTTCGTTCGAGAACAACATGATTTGCTGTTCGCCATCAGTAATCGCCACACCAATGAGGGTATCGTCACCATTCAACTCAATCGCACGTAAACCGTTTGAACGAACATTCGAGAACTGTTCAAGCTCTACACGTTTAATCGTACCGTATTCAGTCGCCATAAACACATAGAAGTTTTTACGTACCGCTTCAGCCTGCTGAGCAAAGCCATTGATGATGTCATCATCAAGATCTGTTGCAGAAAGCTCCAAGCCCAACTGTTTCAATTGAATACGCAATGCATCAGAAATATCATCCGCACCATCTTCAGATTCTGTCAGCGCTGCTTCAAGCTCAGCAAAATGAGCATTGATCACTTCATTGGCTTGCAACTGCGCTGCATTGGCTTTTACAAATGCCTTGAAGTCAGCCAGACGTTCTTTGAATTTCTTCGGCGCATCGATCACCGGCAAGATCGCAGTAATGGTCTCATTTTCATCCAGTGGCAGCAAGTTCACCATTGGGCGACCTTTGGCACCACGTGATGCTTGTGGTACTTCATACACTTTTAGACGATAGACCTTACCAACATTGGTAAAGCAAAGTACCGTCGCATGACTTGACGTCACAATCAGATGTTGAATGTAATCATCTTCTTTCATGCTGGTCGCAGACTTACCACGGCCACCACGACGCTGTGCAGCGTAGTCAGACAATGGTTGAGTTTTCGCATAACCTGATTTCGATACCGTCAGCACCATTTGCTCTTCAGGAATCAGATCTTCACGAGAGAAATCGATACGTGACTCGACAATCGACGTTTTACGTGCATCGCCATACTGCTGAAGAATTAATGCCAGCTCTTCACGAATGACATTCATCAACAGATTAAAGTCATTCAAAATTGCAGTCAGTTCAGCAATTTGTGACAGGATTTCACTATATTCAGCATGTAACTTGTCTTGTTCCAGACCAGTTAAACGATGCAAGCGAAGTTCCATAATTGCATTCACCTGGGTTGGTGACAAACGATAAATCTCGCCATCCAAACCAAATGGGCGACTTGGGTCTTCACCTTCAATCTCATCCGGACGCACAGAAACTGAACCGGCTTTTTCCAACAAGGCCAAAACACCGCCACCTGCCCACTCACCTGCCTGCAAACGCTCACGCGCTTCAGCCGGATTTGCAGAACTCTTGATGGTTTCGATGATGGCATCAATATTTGCCAGAGCAACGGTTAAACCTTCCAAGATATGACCACGTTCACGCGCTTTGCGTAATTCGAACATGGTACGACGCGTGACTACTTCCTGACGGTGACGGATAAACGCGGCAATGATGTCTTTCAGGTTCATCAATTTTGGTTGGCCATTGTCCAGGCAAACCATATTGATGCTGAAAGAGTTTTCAAGTTGCGTGTTCTGGAACAGGTTGTTCACGATCACTTCAGCGTTTTCACCGCGCTTCAGGTCAATCGCGATACGCATACCGTCTTTGTCAGACTCGTCACGAAGCTCTGAAATGCCTTCCAGTTTTTTCTCTTTGACCAGTTCAGCAATACGCTCAATGGTTTTTGCTTTATTGACCTGATATGGAATTTCAGTGAAGACAATCGTGGTACGGCCATTTTTCGGATCTTCTTCGAAATGGTACTTACCACGAATATGCAAACGGCCCTTACCGGTACGATATGCATCGACGATGCCTGATTTACCGTAAATGATACCGCCTGTCGGGAAATCCGGACCAGAAATATGTTCCATCAATCCTTCAATGCTGATTTGAGGATCATTGGCATAGGCCAGACACGCATTCACAACTTCAGTCATGTTATGCGGCGCCATATTGGTCGCCATACCGACTGCAATACCAGTGACACCATTAATCAACAAGTTCGGAACACGGGTTGGCATGACTTGAGGAATACGCTCAGAGCCATCGTAGTTGTCTTCCCACTCGACGGTATCTTTTTCAAGATCCGCTAACAGTTCGTGGGTCAGTTTACGCATACGCACTTCGGTATAACGCATGGCTGCTGCGCTATCGCCATCGACCGAACCGAAGTTACCTTGACCATCAACCAATTGGTAACGCAAGCTGAAATCTTGCGCCATACGTACAATGGTTTCGTATACGGCAGAATCACCATGCGGGTGATATTTACCGATGACGTCACCGACTACACGTGCAGACTTTTTATAAGCTTTGTTATAGTCATTGCCTAATTCGTGCATTGCGAAAAGCACACGACGATGAACAGGTTTTAAACCATCTCGTACATCGGGCAATGCACGTGACACAATCACGCTCATCGCATAATCGAGATATGAGCTTTTAAGTTCATCCTCAATGGCAATCGGTCTAATTTCCGATACGCTCATGCATACTCCTTATTCTACAAGCCAATTTTGGCTTGTATTTATATGTCGTAAAACTAGCAAAATCATTAACTCAAACGACTGAGTTAAAAACTAAAATACAGCCCTAAATTATAGCATAAACACTTGTATTTTTGTGTCGAAATATTCAGCTTAACCTTGTTAATTATCTTCATTTTAGTGATCATTTTCTTGTTATTTCAAAACCGAAAATCAGCGCATCCAGACAGGATTTTTCAATACCCAAAATTTTGAGAAATACAGGAGTACAAAAACAAAATGCGCCAATCAACTGGCGCATCTTCATCGTTTTTTCTATATTTTTATTGTGCCTGGTTCAGTACTTTACGATAGCTCAGCACGGCCACAATCAATAAAACTGGCAATAACATTTCTACCCCTTCCTCAATGGTCATAATCATGATTTGAGTATGTGGCACCAACTGGATGCCGAATTCTTCTTTCAGGGTTGAAGTCGTGCGATCGAGCACTTTGCTCAGTCCGCCACAGGCAATGGTGAGAAAGATAAAAAAATGTGCAATATTCAAAGAATTCTTCATGCTTCGTATGGTTTGAACCAGCTTTTTCGCCAGTACCAGAAAGACAAAAATAATGCCGAGCAATAAAATAAATCCGAGCAGCTTATCCATGAGCGGAATTTCAGCACTGCGATAGATATTAGTTTTGATAAAACTCATTTCAAACACCTGCTTATGGAAATCCATTTCCCGTAATCCTAACAATGTCGCTGCTATAGCCGTAAACACTCGGGTATTAGGTTTGATTTCAACATTAAGCAAACACAGCACTGCCAGCAAGTACCATAACCATGGACTCATGACTTCAAAAGCGCCTGATTCACTAAATAAATACTGAGTTACCGAAGCTGGTGCATTCAGGGCAGTATGAATACAAATACCCAGATAAAGCGCAATCAGCAAAAAACTAATAAACAGGATATGGGCGGCTTTGGAAAAGGACATGATTAAAAACAGGAGAAAAAGCAAACCGGGATTTTATCACTTTTCATGCAAATGAAATACTCTAGTTTCGACTGTAGAGTATTTTTAAAATTTTTGCATAAAAAAAACGCCCTTGGACAAAACAGTAAAGCATTGCTTTCACTGCTTGCACAAGAGCGTATTTTGAACCCGATTCAGAAATTAGATTTTAGAAACCAATTCTGGAATTACAGTGTTCAGGTCACCGACTAACCAGTAGTCAGCGACTGCATTGATTGGCGCTTCTTCATCTTTGTTGATCGCAACGATCACTTTAGATTCTTTCATACCAGCCAAATGCTGAATCGCACCAGAGATACCTACAGCGATGTACAGGTCAGGTGCAACGATTTTACCAGTTTGACCCACTTGCATATCGTTTGGTACGAAGCCAGCATCTACCGCAGCACGTGATGCACCTTGAGCAGCACCAAGCTTGTCGGCCAATGGATCAAGGATCTTGTGATAGTTCTCACCAGAACCTACACCACGACCACCAGAAACCACAATACGCGCAGCTGTCAGTTCAGGACGTTCAGATTTTACGATTTCTTCGTTGATAAACTTAGAAATACCCGCATCACCCGTAGACGCAGCAGCTTCAACAGCAGCAGAACCACCCTCAGCAGCTACAGCATCAAATGCTGTACCACGAACAGTCGCCAATACGATGCTTTCGCCTGATTCTACAGTCGCAATTGCGTTACCTGCATAGATCGGACGTTTGAAAGTCTTAGGACCATCTACCGCAATGATGTCAGTGATCATGCTTACGTCAAGAAGCGCAGCTGCACGTGGCAAAATGTTTTTACCAGTTGTTGTAGAAGCAGCAAGGATATGTGTATAGCCTTTACCTAATTCAGCAACAAGTTTAGCCACATTTTCAGCCAATTGGTTTGCATAAGCAGCGTCATCAGCAAGTAATACTTTGCTTACACCCGCAACTTTAGCCGCTTGGTCAGCAACTGCCTGAGCGCCAGAACCAGCAACCAATACAGTGATATCACCACCGATTTTTTGCGCTGCAGCAACAACGTTTAAAGTAGCAGCGTTTAATGCTTTGTTGTCGTGCTCAGCGATAACTAAAATACTCATGATTTTTATCCTTCTGTATTAGATCACTTTCGCTTCGTTTTTCAATTTTTCTACAAGTTCGTCTACAGACTTCACTTGTACGCCAGCTTTACGCTCTGCAGGTGATTCAACTTTCACTGTTTTCAGTTTAGTTGCAGGGTTTACACCGAAATCTGCAGGTGACTTGGTATCCAGCGGTTTTTTACGCGCTTTCATGATGTTTGGAAGTGCCGCATAACGTGGCTCGTTCAAACGCAAGTCAGTTGTAATGATTGCTGGAAGTGTCAGCTCAACAGTTTGTAAACCGCCGTCTACTTCACGTGTTACTTGTACTTTATCGCCATCTACTTTCACTTCAGAAGCGAATGTACCTTGACCTGCACCCATTAGAGCACCAAGCATCTGACCAACCTGATTCGAGTCATCATCAATTGCTTGCTTACCCAGAAGGATCAATTGTGGTTGTTCAGCGTCAACAACGCCTTTCAGAATTTTAGCGATTTCCAGCGCACCCAGTTGGCTGTCATCAGCTTCAACCAGAATACCGCGGTCAGCACCAAGCGCCATTGCAGAACGGATCTGTTCTTGGGCTTCTTTAGGACCAATAGAAACAACAATGATTTCTGAAACAGTTCCTTTTTCTTTTAAACGAACCGCTTCTTCCACTGCGATTTCACAGAATGGATTAATTGACATTTTAACGTTAGTTAAGTCAACACCACTGTTGTCCGGTTTAACACGAACTTTAACGTTGGCATCAACCACACGTTTTACAGCAACAAGAGCCTTCATGTAATCCTCGGCTGTTTTAGCAAATGTAAATGTTGAGAAAAGTTAGTGTAACTCTTCACTTAAATTTTTTTAGGTGCCCTATCTTGCAATGTGTACGGCATTTCGGTCAAGTCACAATTCAACAAAGAGCTGTAAAAATGCGTAATTTTCCCTGAACGATGCGTTCACAATTAATTGTTATCGTTTTATTACAATGAAATGTATCAATATTTACTTAAAATTTAACCATTGATTTATATTATTTTTTTATCTGATTACTCACATCAGAAGTTTTGATTGATCAGTTTTAATCTAAATGGATTTAAAGCAGCTTGAAGCAAAATAGCCGGAATATACGTATGTCAGCTTTTGTCATTTTGGACAGAATTCTTTTTGAGAGCGAATTAAACCTAATATAAAGACAAATTGACCAAATAATAAACCAGCGCATTGAATTCTACGCCGACAAAGTGAATATTTAATTTCAAATCTTCGCAATTATAAAAAAAGCATACTGCGAACAGTATGCTTCTTTGCAATCCGATTAATTAATGATTAACCAGCTTGCAGCAAGTGCCAGTAAACCACCAGAAGTTCCATCCACCCATTTTTGTTTACGTTCATCCATTTGGGTTTTTTGGCTGATTTTGCTGAACAAAATACTTAAGCTACAATACACTACAAAAATCAGACTGATAAAAATAAAGGACAGGATCAAACCTTGGCTGACAGTATTGGCGGATTTATCAATAAACTGCGGCAAAATCGCAAAATAAATCAACATGCCTTTTGGATTTAACAGCGCAGTAAAAAAACCTTTTTTAATCGGATTGGCTGAGGTCTTTTTCTCAATGTTCAGCGCTTTTTTACTGAATACCGATTTGAGCAAATTAAAGGCCAAATACAACAGATACGCAATCCCAAGCCAGCGAATTGTTTCAAACAGCACCGGAAAAGAGATAATAATAGCCGCAATTCCGAGTGCCACCAGAATAGAATGCACCAGATAACCGCAACACACCCCTAAGGTTGCCATCATGCCTGCTTTTGCATCTTTACCCATCACTTGAGACAGGATAAATAACATATCGGGTCCAGGCGTAAAAATCAGGGGAAGCACGGTCAGTGCAAAGAGTACAAATACAGACATTTCCTTTTCCTTTCAAACTCCAGAAAGTGAAACAAGTATCTGCGATTTTTTACAAAATTGGCTTTCAATTTATTTTATAATAAGTATTATTTTTCGAATATTATTCTAATTTATGAAAATATCCACCAAGTCTGTGCGGGTAAAACTTGATCGAATTGATAAAAATATCATTCGACATTTACAGGCCAATGGCCGTATTCAGAATAATGATCTGGCACGTGAAATCGGACTTTCACCTTCATCCTGTTTACGCCGGGTAAAATTACTGGAAGATGCAGGCGTGATTCAGAATTACACGACTATTGTCGACCAACAAAAAATTGGTTTTCAGCTGATTTTATTTTCACGCATCTGGTTAGTCGGTCAGGATGCCGAAACCATTGATACCTTTATTGAGGCGATGAAAGAATTGCCGCAAGTGATGGAGTGCTACATTATTTTGGGAGAGAGCGATGCCATGTTGAAAGTTGTGGTGCCTGATCTGGAAAGTTACCGTAAATTTCAGTCGACCCATCTGACCAAAAAAAATGGTATTACCAGTGTCAAAACAGATTTACCGAGTCAGATTATTAAACAGAGTTTCCAGCTGCCTTTAGAAGATTTATAGGCAAACTGATTTTAGACAACGACGCTATGTTCTTGATTTAAGATTTGCATAATCGTAGCTTGCTTAAACCATAACATGTGCTGCAAGCGCATAGATTGAAAGTTCTACTATAAGAAAAGGTTGCCTATAGAAGACAACCTTTTCCTCTTGAGCAAAGCCAAATCACAGGACTGAATCTTATTTTTATGTTATGTGGATGCTTCAGAATTTACTCAGTTTCTTGTGCTAAAAAATCACGATGTACATGGCTTAAATCTACCAGCTCATAGTCTGCCAATTCAAAAATTTGCCAAATTGCAATCGCATCTTCTTTTAAATCGACTGCCTGGGTCGCACGATTCGACAATTGCCATTGCAAATCAGAAATCCATAAATAGTATTGCCTAGTCGCCGCATTAAAGGCCTGAACTTTTCCATCGGCATTAATCCCTTGAATGATGGCGCCTTCAGGTAAGGTCGCTTCAAGATTGGGTAAGCTAATGTCCACAAAATGCTTGATTTGTCGCAAACCATAACCTGCAAACATTTCTTTTTGAGCTTCACTTAACTGTGCATATTTTTGCTCTATATCTGCAATTACCAGTGTGTCCATGTCACCTCCCATCGGTCAAATGCTGAGACTCTACTCAGCAATATTTCATTTTAAATATTAAATACTAGTTATTGTTATACCTGAAATGGCGCATTTAACGAATAAGACAATAGTGAAATGCTTACCCGAACGCCAATGTTCAATTCCATTTTAAGATTTATATATGAAAGTTTTGTGCCAAAAATACAATTTTCATGATTTTTATTCTATAACACTTGGCACATGATCAATCTTCTTTATGTTGTGCACGTGGATGGGCTTGATCATAAATCTGGGCCAGATGATCAAAATCGACATGAGTATAAATTTGCGTGGTGGTTAAATTACTGTGTCCCAGCATTTCCTGCACGGCTCGTAAGTCCCGGCTATTCGATAACATGTGACTCGCAAAACAATGTCTTAACAAATGCGGATGTAAATCTACATTCACGCCTGCGCGCTGCGCCTGAAACTTGACCCGATTTTCAATTTGTCGTGCACCAAGCGGATTGCCTTTCTGGGTAATAAATACATTCGCCTCCGGTACAAAATCGCCATTCCATAAGGGATAGACTTGCAACCAAGCCCTCACGCTGTCTTTGGCCTTGGAACCGAAAGGCACTATCCGGGTTTTATTGCCTTTACCAGTAATGCGTAATAACTGCCGGTTGAAATCAATATCTTTAATTCTCAGGCTTTGCAGTTCTGCCAGACGCAGCCCACTGGAATAAAGCAATTCTAACATCGCTTTGTCCCGGAGCCACATTTGCTGTTGTATTTCATTTTCAGGCGCAGGCTGATCAATAATCTGGTTGACGGTTTCAATATCCACCATGCCCGGCAAAGGACGCGATTGACGTTTTAACTGAAAATCATCCGCCGGATTAAAAGCCATATGCTGAGCCTGCTCGGCCCATTTCATAAACTGACGAATAGCCGAAAGCATACGTTGCAGGCTGCTAGGACTGAGCTGATGCTGTTCCACTTTTTCAGCCAGAAACTGGCGTAAATCGGTGGCTTCTACATCGTTTAAATTGAGCTGCTCACGCTGGCAAAACTCTAAAAAATCTGAGACATCACGTTCATAGGCTTGCAAGGTATGTTTGGACTGGTTTTGAATTTCACGTTCTTTCAGCCACATGTTAAGCAAGAGTTGAGGTGGGACAATCACTGCTTGCTCCATTTAGAGTTGCTCCAAATAATCTTGAATCAGCATTGCAACCTGATTTGCATGAGAGTTGGCAAAGAAATGATCTCCACCTTGGATAATATGCAATTTTGCATTTTTAAAAATTCCTGCCAAGTATTGTCCAAGCTGAACAGTACTTAAAGGATCATGATCGCCCCAGATCAGTAAGATCGGAATGTCAAGACTTTCAAGCTGAACGCGGCTAAATTCAGTTTGGTCTTGTTCAAACCAGTCCGGCGCTGTTTTAAACAGTTCACGATAATCTGTTCGCCAGTCTGCACAATGAAAATTTTTTAAATTCAGACCACCAGATGTCGCCAACAATACCAGCCCTTTGACTTTCTGCGGATGATTGAGTGCCAACCCAACGGCCAAGACACCGCCCATAGACTGGGCAATCAGAATGGAATCATCCTCAATTTTTTCTTTCACGAATTCTTGCAGATCATACAGGTTTTGAATGGCCAAATTTGGTGCTACGCCATCAAAGCCCGGATAGGCAATGACTTGCTGATCTGGATATTTGGTTAATGCTGCCCTTAATGGCTGCCAAAAGTGCTGGCTTCCTGAAGCACCCGGCAGGAAAACAAGCGTATTCATCTCATTCAAATTCTACGGTTTTTCCCATCCTAGCATAAAAAAAGCACCATCGATCAGACAGTGCTTTTTTCTCAAGCGGAACCAAGCTTAACCCTGGAAATAACGTAAATCCAGACGTCCTTCATACACGGTCGCCGTTGGTCCGGTCATCCAGACCACATCACCTTCTTTCCATTCAATTTGCAGCTTGCCGCCTGCCAGTTCAACTTCCACTTTGCTCGACAGCAGACCACGGCGCATACCTGAAATTGCGGCAGCACAGGCACCTGTACCACAAGCTAAGGTCTCGCCTACACCACGCTCGTACACACGTAAACGTGCATGTTTTTCATCAATAATCTGCATAAAGCCAGCATTGACTCGTGCCGGGAAGCGCGCATGTGATTCAACTTGTGGACCAATACGTGCGACATCAGCAGCGATCACATCCGGTACAATTGTCACCGCATGTGGATTCCCCATATTCACCACATCAATCGTCAGCTTTTCACCGCCAGCAAGATCGATGTCATACAGGCTCTCCGGCGCATCAGCCACAAATGGAATTTCCTGAGGCAGGAATTTTGGATAGCCCATATTGACCCGTACCCAACCATTCACACCCAATTCCGGCTCAACAATACCAGATTTGGTTTGCACCTTGATTTTGGTTTTGGTGGTGAGCTGACGATCATGTACAAATTTGGCAAAACAGCGCACACCATTGCCACATTGTTCCACTTCTGAACCATCGGCATTAAAAATCCGATATTTAAAGTCTGCACTTGGGACATCGGGTGGCTCAACCACCAAGAGTTGATCAAAACCAATGCCGAAGTTACGATTGGCCAAACGCTGAATGGTCAAAGTGTCTAAATAAGCACGCTGGCTGATCAGATCAACCACCATAAAGTCATTGCCCAGACCATGCATCTTGGTAAATTCTAATAACATCCTGATTTATCCTTAAGGCAATAAACGCTCACGTTCCCAAAGTGATTCAATCGTCTCACGTTCACGAATCAAATGTGCCTGATCAGCATCGACCATTACTTCAGCAGCACGACCACGGCTGTTGTAATTTGAGCTCATCACAAAACCGTATGCACCAGCGCCAAGTACAGCCAGCACATCATTTTCCTTGATCGCAAGCTCGCGCTCTTTACCGAGGAAGTCACCAGTTTCACAGATGGCACCCACCACATCCCATTCTTTTGCTTCGACATCGTTACGCGGTGTCACAGACTGAATATCCATCCATGCTTCATATAACGCAGGGCGAATCAGGTCATTCATCGCTGCATCAATGATCGCGAAATTACGGTGCTTGGTCGGCTTCAACAGATCCACTTTAGTCAGCAGCACACCCGCATTGGCAGAAATACTACGTCCCGGTTCCATATACACTTTCAAGCCCAATTTTTCTAAAGCTGGACGTAGCGCATTGGCATATTCTTCAACCGACGGCGGGGTTTCATCTTTATACGTCACACCCAGACCACCGCCGATATCGATGTGTTTGAGGTGAATGCCCAGCTCTTTTAACTGGTCGATCATCACAATGACACGATCCAGTGCATCCACAAATGGCTGGGTTTCAGTCAGCTGTGAACCGATATGGCAGTCAATCCCAACCACATCCAGATTTGGCAATGACGCTGCATATTGATAAGTTTCAAACACGCTATCAGACGGAATACCGAATTTATTTTCTTTTAAGCCGGTTGAAATATAAGGATGGGTTTTGGCATCGACATCAGGATTCACACGTAATGAAATCGGCGCTTTGATATTTAATTCAGCCGCAACCTTCTGGATACGATCCAGCTCGGCATAAGATTCCACGTTAAAGCAGGCAATGCCGACTTCCAACGCTTTTTTGATATCCGCTTCAGATTTACCCAAGCCCGAAAATACGATTTTCGATGCATCACCACCGGCTTTCAGCACACGCGCCAATTCACCACCGGTCACAATATCAAAACCGGCACCCTGTTTGGCCAATACATTCAATACCGCAAGATTAGAGTTGGACTTTACCGCAAAACAGATTTGATGGTGGATAAAATCAAAAGCACGGTCCATATCTAAAAAATGCTTTTCCAAAGTGGCTTTAGAATAAACATAGAGTGGTGTGCCGAATTGCTCCGCGAGCTGTTGTAATGAACATTGCTCAGCGTGCAATACCCCATTAATGCGGGTGAAACTCATGAAGGTATCCTTTCTGTGAAAGCGTTATGGTGTGGTTTTAACGTCTGAATCTGTAGGTGCAGCAAACTGTTGTTGCACGGGTGCCTCGCGTTTTTCATCGGACGCTTTAGGCTCAGTTTCAGTATTTTTGTATAACAGATACTTGGCACGCTTGTCGTAATTCGGATCATTCGGCAAGTGCAAAGCACCTGACTGTCCACAACCTGCAAGAACAAGACCTGTCGCTAAGATACTGATGTAGCAAATGACTTGGCGCATCTGACCACCTAATGTAATAGTTTCGATGAAGTATAACGCGATCATTCGGCATGACCCAAGCGTTAAACGCTAGAGAGTATCTTTAGACAAAAAAAAACGCCAGCAGATCGCTGACGTTTTTATTGATAAGGTTTATTTATGTTTCTGTTTATACAAACCAAAATAGCCAATGATCAGCAGGATAAACCAGATCGGACTGATCATCAGTGCCTGACGAGTATCCTCTTCCAGCGCCAAAACCACGATCATGCTCAGGAAGAAAATAATCACGACCCAACAAGTCAATAAACCACCTGGCAGCTTAAAGGTCGATTTGGCATGCAGCTCTGGACGTGTTTTGTAATACACGATATAGCTCCAGATAATGATGATCCAGACACAAATAAACAGAATCGTGGATAAAGTCGTGGCCAAGGTAAAGGCCCGAACAGTATCCGGAACGAAATACTGCAGTGCTGCACCCAGCAACAAACACACGGCAGAAAAATACAGGGCATTTGCAGGCACTGCGCGACGGTTCAAGCGACCAAAGGCAACCGGTGCCTGCTCTTCACGCGACAGGCCAAACAGCATACGACTGGTTGAGAATACGCCACTGTTCATCGATGACATCACCGAGGACAATACCACCAGGTTCATGATGATCGCAGCCGCTGCAATGCCAGCCTGACTGAACAGGTTCACAAACGGTGATACATTCGGATCAATCTGGTTCCACGGTGTCACTGACATCACAATTAGCAGTGCCAATACATAGAAAATAATGATACGGATCGGAATAGAGTTCACCGCTTTTGGTAGGTTCTTTTCCGGATCTTTGGTTTCAGCCGCGGTAGTACCCACCAGTTCCACCCCCACAAAGGCAAAGATTGCAATCTGGAAACCGGCCAGGAAGCCCATGGCACCCGTTGGGAACAAACCGCCATGCTCCCAGATATGACTAAAGGATGCGACCGTACCGGCATCATTGGTAAAGCCAGTAAACACCATCCACAGACCAACAGCAATCAGCACCACAATGGCGATAATTTTGACCAGGGCAAACCAGAACTCCATTTCACCAAACAGTTTTACCGTGACCAGATTCAACCCCATGATAAACACAATCGCGGCAACACTGATCATGACGCCTTCTTCAGGGCTAAAGGGCAAGCCATTATTGAAGAATTGCAGATAATAAATAATGGCTGACAGATCTGCGATCCCGATGGTGATCCAGCATAGCCAGTAGGTCCAGCCAACAAAGTATCCGGCCCAAGGCCCGATCAGATCCGTGGCAAAATCAATAAATGATTTATATTGTAAATTGGAGAGTAACAGCTCACCCAATGCACGCATCACCAGAAAGACCATAAAACCGATGATCATATAGATCACCAGAATCGAAGGACCTGCGAGACTGATGGTTTTACCCGAACCCATAAACAGGCCGGTTCCGATGGCGCCCCCAATGGCAATTAACTGTAGGTGCCGATTGGACAAACTCCGCTTTAATTCACCGTGCTCTGCCGACGAATTGTTATATTTTTCTGACATTATTAATTACAACTTTGAGTTTTACTCGCGACAAATTAACGTAAAAAATGCTGAATACAAAAATAAAATTTGCATCATTTGTATTTCCTGATTAATTGAAGAAGTTAATTTATTTTTCTTATATCGCTCTACAGTTACATTTCTGCTTTATTTTTGACCTGCGATATTCCAGTAATTTCTTGTCAAATTTTTAAAACTGTGTAAAAAATAGAACACTATTCAGCCAATTTATGCATTCAGGATGAATGCATCTGGCATAGCAATTGCTTTTTAATCAATACCTCGAACTACACAGACATGGATCAATAAGAAGAATTTTATGCAAAATTTACAAAGTTTAATGGAAACTTTAAGCGGCTGGGTCTGGGGCCCTTATATGCTGGTACTGATTGTCGGTACCGGGATCTTCCTTACCTTTCGTTTATTGTTCTGGCAGTTCCGCATGTTGCCTTTAGCCTTTAAACAGGTCTTTGGCAAGCACCCTGAGCATTCAGGTGATATTTCCCAATTTGCTTCATTGATGACCGCACTCTCTGCCACGATTGGTACCGGTAATATTGCCGGTGTAGCCACTGCCTGTGTTCTCGGTGGTCCGGGCGCCGTGTTCTGGATGTGGATGACTGCCCTGTTTGGTATGGCGACCAAATATGGCGAAGGTGTTCTCGCAGTCAAATACCGAGTCAAAAATGAGAAAGGTGAAATGTCCGGTGGTCCGATGTACTACATCGAGCGTGGTCTGAAATGGAAATGGCTGGCACTGATTTTCGCTTTGTTCGGGACACTGGCTTCTTTTGGGATCGGCAGTTCAGTACAGTCGAATACCGTAGCACTGGCAGTTGAAAACAGCCTGGGCATTGAAACCTGGATGACGGGGATCATTATCACTGCCTTTTCAGCACTGGTGATTCTGGGCGGAATCAAATCGATTTCCAAAGCTTCTTCTGTGATCGTGCCGATTATGGCGGTGGGTTATGTGGCTGGCGGTCTGATTATTATTTTAAATAATCTGGAACTGGTCGTGCCGGCACTAAAAATGATCTTCAGCTATGCATTTACTGGTGAAGCTGCAGTGGGCGGTGCGATTGGTGCAGCGATTCGTTATGGTGTGGCACGTGGTGTATTCTCCAACGAAGCCGGCATGGGTTCTGCGCCGATTGCTGCCGCAGCGGCAAAAACCGATCATCCGGCCCGTCAAGGTCTGGTGTCTATGACCGGTACGTTTATTGATACGATTATTGTCTGTTCAATTACCGGTATTGTTCTGGTGATGGGTTATATCATGGCCGGTAATTCATTCGGAGATCAAACCGGTGCAGTATTGACCATCAGCGCGTTTGACAAACTGTTGCCTGGGATCGGCGGCTGGATTGTGACCCTCGGGATTATTTTCTTTGCTTATTCCACCATCTTGGGTTGGAGCTACTATGGCGAGAAATGTGCCACTTATTTGCTCGGTGAGAAGTTTGTGCTGCCCTATCGCATTATTTATATCGCTTCGGTATTTATTGGCTGTGTGGCGACCCTTGATCTGGTTTGGCTCTTCGCCGATACCTTTAATGGGCTCATGGCGGTTCCAAACTTAATTGCACTATTGCTTTTATCCGGAGTGATTGCCAAGGAATCGAAAGACTTTATTGCAAGACGTAAATCTGGTGAACTTTATTAATTGATAAGTTATTTAACTACTCAACTTAAATAGTAAAGAGCCACGTCAATCGTGGCTTTTTATGCTTCATCTTTTCCATTCTTCATCATGAAAATTTAGCAACGTAAACCACTACAAGCCAGCTTGTCCCACTCAGATTCAAGCTCCAACGCTAGTCCTAAAGATAAAACAAAAAACTGAATGCCTTTAATTTTCATATTGCCCTGTTCATCTTCCAGATACCCACTCAATTTTTGATAGGTTTTATGATGCAGATCAAAAGGTACATCCAGATAAAGACCACCCAGGTAGATTTCACTATGGACGGTTTGATCCACACCTAAACACGGCATATAGACAATGCCCTGTTGCTCTAGCCAGCCGATCAACATTTGGCGAACCGAGTTTGCGTCCCGATCTGGATGTACATAATGATCAAAATGCACAAATAACACATCACGGTTTTTTTCACGTGCGATCGCATCAATATGTTTCAGCAATTGTGACAAGATCTGTTCCATTCCAGCATAACAAGACGGGCATTATAGACGGCGTTACCGCACAGTATTCAAATCAGCATAAATAAAAGCGACAAACCTTGTCGTAAAAACCATGATTTTTCAGGTGAAAGACTTGGTTTTCGATGGCATTCACCGCTATGCTGTCACTCAATTTCAATCGCTTCATCTTCAAATATGGCTAAAGCAAAAAGTGTGTATCGTTGTGAACAGTGTGGTGCCGATCATCCAAAATGGTCGGGGCAGTGTTCTGAATGCGGGGAATGGAATAGCCTGGTTGAGGTGACCATTGCACCCGCAGTGACACATCGCGCTCAGCCAAAAATCGGTGGTGGATATGCAGGTCAGGCGTCCAGCATCACGACTTTAAATCAGGTCTCAGTCTCTCATGAAACCCGTCTGCCGACGGGTATCAGCGAATTTGACCGGGTTTTGGGTGGCGGACTGGTGACCGGTTCGGTGGTCTTGATCGGCGGTGATCCCGGGATTGGTAAATCTACCATCTTGCTACAAACAGCCACGCACATGGCATCTGCCAAAAATCCAGCCCTGTATGTGACCGGTGAGGAATCCTTGTCTCAGGTGGCTTTACGTGCCCAGCGTCTGGATCTGCCGACCGATCAGCTCAAAGTCATGGCAGAAACCTGTGTCGAACGTATTTGTGAAGTGCTGGCCCAGCAACGTCCTGCGGTGGCCATTTTGGACTCGATCCAAACCCTGTATACCGAGACCCTACAATCTGCACCGGGTGGTGTCTCACAGATTCGTGAATCAGCGGCTCTGCTGACCCGTTTTGCCAAAAATAGCGGTACATCTTTATTCTTGGTCGGTCATGTGACCAAAGAAGGCGCCTTGGCAGGTCCGCGCGTACTGGAACATATGGTCGACTGTGTGCTGTATTTTGAAGGCCAATCGGATTCACGTTACCGGATGATTCGAGCGGTCAAAAACCGTTTTGGTGCAGTCAATGAGCTCGGTGTGTTCGGCATGACCGATAAAGGTCTGCGCGAAGTTTCCAATCCTTCAGCCATCTTTTTAAGCCGTTATGATGAAGCGATTCCCGGTTCGATTGTAATGATCAGCCGCGAAGGTACGCGCCCGCTACTGGTTGAGGTTCAGGCACTGGTCGATGATGCGCATGGTCAGCCACGACGTGTGGCACTGGGTCTGGATCAGAACCGTTTGAACATGCTACTTGCAGTCATGCATCGGCATGGCGGCGTACAAACATCAGGACAGGATGTGTATGTCAATATTGTCGGTGGCCTTAAAATTACCGAAACCGGGTCAGATTTAGCTGTACTGCTGGCCTGTGCTTCCAGTATTCGTGGCAAAGCCTTACCGCAACAGCTGGCGGTTTTTGGGGAAGTCGGACTGTCTGGAGAGATTCGCCCTGTGCCGAACGGTCAGGAACGGCTGAAAGAAGCGATTAAACATGGTTTTAAATACATTATTGTCCCTCGCGGCAATGCACCGCAAAAATCCATCGAGGGCGTGCAAATTATTGCAGTTGCGCGTTTACATGAAGCCTTGAGCGAGGCAATGGCGCTGAGTGATGAACTCAATTAACTGTAAACCGGCTCATTTCGTACAAAGAGCAAAAAAATACAGATTTTTAATTGAAATTCCACACAAAGCCTATATAAATAGACTGTACAAACAGGTTTTATTCTCATAGGAAAAATGAATGGAAGTTCGACAGCGCGGTTTGATCACAGGTATCTTGACAGCAGTTTTATTGGTTGCGCCTTTTGCAGCTGAAGCAAAACGTGCCGGTGGCGGTAAAAGTCATGGCATGCAACGTTCTGCACAACCTACTCAATCTTATCAACAACCTCGTCAAGCTGCGCCTGCTCAACAAGCGCCAGTTGCCGGTGCTGCAACCCAGCAAAAATCCGGTCCGGGTGTCGGCGGCATGGTTGCCGCGGGTGTAGCCGGTGCTGCGATTGGTGCAGTTGCTGCCAATGCCTTGGCGGATGATCAAAGTGTAGCAGCATCTGAAGCTCAGGCTGCTCAAGCCGAAGAGGAAAAAGGTGGTATTCCAGGCTGGATCTGGATCCTTCTTGCTGCTGCTGTTGCCTTCTTCATTTTCCGTAAGATGGGCGCAAAAAAAAAAGTAGCGTCTAATCCATTTGCGCCAAATAGCGGTGCTGCCAATACAGCACCTTTTGGTCAGGCACCGACTGCACCTCGCGGTGGTGACAGTACCAATATTTTTGGTCAGAATGTGGGTGGTCAAACGTCAAGCAACAATGCTCCGTTCGGTTCTGCTCCGGTAAATAACGCGCCTTTTGGTGCAGCTTATACCCAAAGTGGCAGCCAGTTACCGGATGGTACTGAACCTGCAGCATTCTTGCGTGTAGCGCGTCAGCGTTTTAACCATATTCAGTCCATGAATACAGCAAGCAACATTACTGAAATTCAACGTTATTTGACCCCTGATCTTTATCAATCGATGTATAACGACATCATGAACAATCAGGATCAGGATGTAGCCGAGTTTTCAAATCTGAATGCGATGGTCGTCGATTCATCGACTGATAATAGTCAGTATATTGTCAGCGTACGCTTTACCGGTACGGTCAGCGAAGACTTGAACAGCTTGCCACAGCCATTTGCGGAAATCTGGCACTTCACTAAACCCGTAGGCTCAAATCAGGACTGGGTGGTTGCAGGTATTCAGCAAGACTAATCCTCGATCGATTATTTTTAAACAGCGGCTTTCGAGCCGCTGTTTTTATTTTTAAGGCTTATCTATTTTGTTCAATGCTGCCCATATTGCCTTCCTTTTTTAAACCTAAAAATAGTTCTTTTTATTTTTCATATAAATAGTTTAGCAACCTATATTTAAAATATAAACAATAATTGTTATCATTCGCATCAATATCACTTAGCAAGTTTAAAGATAAAATTTTCGATGATGAATAATCCGAATATGCATGCGATAGCAACTGAAACAATGACTGCAACCTATCCATCGAGCAAAAACAAAGTTAAAGCAAATTTGCTGGCTTATCGGGGAATGATTTTATATCGCTTTATGCTGGCAGGTATCGGCGGTTATATCCTTGCTTCGCTGGCCGCGATCGTGATTGCCCAGTTATTTATGGATGCTGGAAGCAGTGCAGCCATGTCGGCCACCCTGATTGGTTTTAGCTTGAATACTGCGGCCTTTATCTGGGTATTTATGGTCAACAAGACTCGCAAGGCGACGCTCGGGATCGCGATTCCCGGTGTTTTACTCTATATCGCCTATAAGCTTTTAGGAAATTGAGATGAGAGTAGATGCAAAACCCGAAGGTCCACGCCAGTCGATGTCGTGGTTGCATACCTGGGCCAGTCTGATTTTAGGCTGGCTTTTATATGCGATTTTCTTGACCGGAACCTTAAGCTTTTTCCAGAACGAAATTACCGTCTGGATGAAACCGGAATTTCATCAATCAGTTCCACCAAAGACTCAAATCGAACAAACCCGTGTGGCACTGGCTTATCTGCAACAGCACCATCCGGATGCTGGCAGCTGGGCAATCCAGCTTCCTAACTCACGCCAAAATACTACCACCCTGACTATTCGTAGTGCCGGCGAAGATCCGCGTGCCCGTCGTGGCGGTACCCGCGTGACGATTGACAGCGCCACCGGCGAAGTTTTGCAAGCGCGTGAAACACGCGGTGGTTCATTCTTATACCGTTTCCACTTTGAATTGTATGGTTTGCCAAGAATCTGGGCGCGCTGGATGGTCGGCGTTGCGACCCTGCTCATGCTGGTAGCAATCATCAGCGGTGTCATTACCCATAAGAAAATTTTCAAGGATTTTTTTACTTTCCGTCCCGGCAAAGGTCAGCGTTCATGGTTGGATGCACACAATGCTACTGCGGTATTTGCCCTGCCCTTTCACATCATGATTACCTTCAGTGGCTTATTATTATTGCTTTTTACCCTCATGCCCTGGGGCGTAAACCAGATTTATGAAAATCGTGGTGCTTTCCTTCAGGATCAACGTAAGAGTTTGGTTCAAGACAACAGTATTCAGGCTGAATCCCGTGAAAGCCATAGTGAGAGCAAAGAACGTCGACCGCAAGCTGAGAGAGAAAATCGTGGCGAGCGCGGTGAAATGTCTGCACGCAGTGAAGGTCGCCGCTCTCGTGATGAAATGCAAGCTGCACCTCCTGCACCGTCAACCGATCTGAATCCGATCTTGGCAACAGCAAAGAAAGAATGGAAAAACAACCCGGTTGGCACGATAACCATCATCCAGCCAAATACCGTAAAAGCAGAAATTGAGCTTCGTGCCTTAAACGGAGTCAGCGTAGCTTATCGTAATGTTTATCCGAGCCTTGCTTTCAATGGTGTGACCGGTGATTTAGAGCCGGATCAAACCACCCTGAAAACGCCTTCAGTCGCAAATGGTATCTATAACATGTTCACCACACTACATGAAGCACGTGGCGTAGATCTGGCGTTACGCTGGTTATTGTTCATGTCAGGTGTGGTGGGTACCTTGATGATTGCCACCGGCTTGATTCTATGGTGTGTCAAACGTGCACCACAGCAACAGAAACAAGGCTATAAATCGTTTGGTTATCGTCTTGTGGAAGTCACCAATATCGCTGCCATTATTGGTTTACCTGTTGCCTGTGCTGCCTATTTCTATGCCAACCGTTTTATTCCGGCAGACATGGAGATGCGTCTGAACTGGGAAATTCGTAGCTTCTTTATTGTCTGGTTGCTGACTTTACTGTATGCCATGATTCGCACTCATCATCAGGCCTGGCTGGAACTATTACTGCTCGCCACTGCTGCATTTGCCTTGCTGCCAATTGTGAACTTTATGACGGGTGGTCAAGCGATCTGGAACACCATTATGCATGGTCAATGGGTCATTACTTCTTTTGATCTGGCCATGTGGGTGCTTGCGATCTTGTTCTGGTTTTCATTTAAAAAAGTGAAAAACCATAAAGGCTTACCCTCTAAAAAAGCCAAGGCTGCTCTCAAGGAGAATCAGGCATGATGTTCTTCTTATTGATTTGGGCTTTAACTTCACTGGGTTTCTTTGCACTTGCAATGTCGATGTCCAAACATCAAAAACAGATTTTTGACACAGAACTCAACCCTAAAAAAACACAACTTGCGACTATTCTGGGTTGGGTATTGCTCATAATTGCCCTGATTCTGTGTCTGTTAACAGGATTTGCCAGCAATATGATCAGTTACTGGCTGGGTAGTCTAACTTTTGCAGCACTGGTGGTCGGTTTAAGTCTGAGCTATCTGGCAAGTAAAATTAAAGTGATCGTAATGTTCTGTGTGTTCATCGCTTCGATCTCAGGGATTATTTGCTTGATCTAATCATTTAATTGACCAATCTCTTTAAAAAGCTGGCCTTCGGATTGGCTTTTTTGCTTTAAACCTTTTAGTCTACGCACAATATTTTTGAGATGTTGATATGACCCAGCGTGTTTCTCCCTCTGCTGTCCTGACCAATCTTGCCTTAGCCGGTAATGCTGAAGCGCAATTTGAACTGGCTGAGCTGTATATGCAAAGCGAGCATGATGATGACATCATTCTGGCTGAAGAATGGGCATTGAAAGCTGCCAACGGCGGGCTGGTGGATGCAATGTACTGGTTAGGTGAAGGTTATACCGTTTATGCCAAAGAATTAGCAGAAGAAGATCCGGAAGAATCCAAAGCTCACTTTGAGTTAGCCTATTACTGGTTAAGCAAGGCCAATATCGAGAAGCACCCTGCTGCGACTTTAGAGCTGGCCGGTTTCTACCGTCGTGGTGATGTGATTGAAAAAGATGTAGAGAAATCGATTTCTTTAGTCAAACAGGCTGCGGAATGGGGCGAAGTTCAAGCGATGCGTGATCTTGCTTTTATTTATGCCAATGGTTTAGGTGTAGATGGCGATGAAGAACTAGCTGAGTTCTGGACCCAAAAAGCGGATGCTGCTGAGCAAGAAGCTAAATAAAACGAAAAGCCCGTCAGATGATGGGCTTTTTTCTTATTGCTCCCATATTTATACCAATAGTTGCCTATTTTTTAAATTATAGCCCTTTTTAAAAGGAGTTATCTCTACTGAACTTCTAGCCTTTTTTAGATCTTTCTCTGATGTCGGAAAAGCTTCGGCCTCTTGGTTAATAAGAAGGTATACTTTCTGTAAGTTTATAACTTCACCCCATAAATCTTCTGAGGTAAAAGGCTTATCTTCATGTTTCATTATTAACATTTTACAATTTCTAGAAACTTCTAAATATCTATTTCCTATTGATCGATGACCTTCTGAATTTTTACTGAAATTAAAAAATGTCTGTACCGCTCCCAATACGGCGCTAAGAAAAGAAAGACATGCAGCTACAATTGAAAGAATTGTATTGTTATATTCAGATGTTAGAAATGCTATAAGCACAGTCCCAATAAAAATATTAAAACAAATTGCAGGGATGCCAATTAGATTATGATATTTTTTCTGTCTATCACTCGCCGAGAAGTGCTTACTTTTGCCTATTTTAGAATCTAATCTGAGCTCTTCTAAAATTATTAAAGCCCCATTAACTTTCTCGACCATACTTTTTCCTTTTCTATTTATTAAGCAACTAATTAATTGTAACTGTTTTATAACTTGGATATAAAATTAAATACAAGTACAATACTGCGCTAGTCGAGGGATGCTGCGACGTTTTACAGGCACTAAATGTAAAATCGCTAGGCTCGACCATCGGTCAGACATTCGTTCTGATCAACAACGGCATCCGCGAACAGAACGATCCAATCTATTTTTTCCTAGGAGATCCTGATGAACGCGGTTACTGCTTCATTTACAGATTACAAAGTTGCTGATATTTCACTTGCTGATTACGGCCGTAAAGAAATCAAACTTGCTGAAGCTGAAATGCCAGCCCTAATGGGTCTGCGTAAACGCTATTCGGCAGCAAAACCACTTGCAGGCGCGAAAATTCTCGGCTGTATCCACATGACCATTCAAACAGCTGTTCTTATTGAAACACTGGTTGAATTAGGCGCAGAAGTTCGCTGGACTTCATGTAACATCTTCTCAACTCAAGACCATGCTGCTGCTGCTATCGCTGCTGCAGGCATTCCTGTGTTTGCCTGGAAAGGTGAAACTGAAGAAGAATACATGTGGTGTCTTGAACAACAAATCAATGTAAATGGCACGCCTTGGGATGCCAACATGATTCTTGACGATGGCGGTGATTTAACGCTACTTGTTCACGAAAAATACCCAGAAGTGATTGAAAAAATTCACGGTGTAACTGAAGAAACAACGACAGGTGTTCAACGTCTGTACGAAATGCTTCGTGACGGTACTTTAAAAGTTCCTGCAATCAACGTAAACGATTCAGTAACCAAGTCTAAAAACGACAACAAATACGGTTGCCGCCATTCACTAAATGATGCAATCAAACGTGGTACAGATATGCTTTTATCTGGCCGTCGTGCGCTTGTAATCGGTTATGGTGACGTAGGTAAAGGTTCTGCTCAGTCTCTTCGTCAAGAAGGCATGATTGTGCGCGTAACTGAAGTTGATCCAATCTGCGCAATGCAAGCATGCATGGACGGTTACGAAGTTGTATCTCCATACAAAAACGGCGTACAAACAGGCAAGAAAGAAGACATCAATGTTGACCTTCTTCAAAACACTGACCTGATCGTAACTACAACAGGTAACTACCACGTATGTGACGCTGCAATGCTTGATTCATTAAAAGCTGGCGCAGTTGTTTGTAACATCGGTCACTTTGATACTGAAATTGATACCGCTTACCTACGTGGCTACAAGTGGGTTGAAGTTAAACCTCAAGTACACCAGGTGTATCGTTCAGAAAATGAAAATGATTACCTGATCCTTCTTTCTGAAGGCCGTTTGGTGAATCTTGGTAATGCGACTGGTCACCCATCACGTATTATGGATGGTTCATTTGCCAACCAGGTATTGGGTCAAATGCATTTATTCGCTGAGAAATTTGCTGATCTTCCAGAATCTGAAAAAGCTGCACAAATTCGTGTAGAACTTCTTCCTAAGAAATTAGATGAAGAAGTTGCTGCTGCGATGGTTGCTGGTTTCGGTGGTGTCTTGACTCAATTGACTCAAGAACAAGCGGATTACTTAGGCGTTCAAGTTGAAGGTCCATTCAAGTCGGATGCTTATAAATACTAATTTTTGTTTTTACCTCTCCCTAGCCCTCTCCTAAAAGGAGAGGGAAACTTCTATTGTGAAAATAGTTAGAGGGTAAGTTTTAAAGACTTTAACTATCGTAATGGAAGTCCCTTCTCCCTTTGGGAGAAGGTTAGGATGAGGGCAATCCAAAATTACAAGTATTTATAAAAAGGATTTGAACATGTCTAAACAGATTCCAATTTCATTTGAATTCTTCCCAACCAAAACTGATGTAGGTGCGGAAAAACTCAAAGTTGTGCATCAAGAACTGCAACTGTTAAACCCAGAATTCTTCTCTGTGACCTATGGTGCTGGTGGTTCCACTCGTGAACGCACCCTGTCTACTATCAATGACTTTAATGGCAAAGGTGCACCTGTTGCCCCTCACCTGTCTTGTATTGGCGATGACAAAGCGCGTATTGCTGAACTTCTAGACCTGTACAAATCTCAAGGCATTAACCGTATTGTTGCCCTGCGTGGTGACTTGCCTTCTGGTCAGGTCGGTTTAGGTGAATTGCCTTATGCACAGGATCTGGTCCGCTTTATCCGTGAACATTCAGGCGATCATTTTAAAATTGAAGTCGCAGCTTATCCGGAAATGCATCCTCAGGCAGAAAGCTTTGACAAAGACATTCAGCACTTTGTTGATAAAGTCAATGCCGGTGCCAATGCGGCCTTAACCCAATTTTTCTTCAATCCAGATGCTTACTTTTACTTTGTAGATCGTATCCAGAAAGCAGGAATCGATATTCCAGTTGCACCTGGCATCATGCCAATTACCAATGCCAGCAATCTGATTCGTTTTGCTGATGGTACTGGTGCTGAAATTCCACGCTGGATTCGCAAGCAACTGGCAACCTATGGTGACGATACTGCCAGCATTAAAGCCTTTGGCCATGAAGTTGTGGTTAAATTCTGTGAGCGTCTGCTTGCAGGTGGTGCATCAAGTTTGCATTTTTACACCATGAATACTACTGACCCGACCCGTCAGCTGGTGACCGATCTTGGTTTAGCTTAAGCCCTTTATTTCACCGATTTTTTGAGTAGAACGATCAATGCCACGTTTTTATATAGATGCTGATTTAACTGTTGATGTCAGCCTTGAGCTTACGGAAACTGTATTTCATCATTGGGTAAAGGTTTTACGCGCGCAAGTCGGTGAAAGCGCGACCCTGTTCAATGGACAGGGTGGCGAATATGACGTGACTTTAACCGAAGTTGCTAAAAAATCAGCCACCGTCTCAGTCAATGCATTTAATCCTGCCAATCGCACACCCAAGTTCCAAGCCTTGCTCGGTCAGGTGATGAGTAAAGGCGACCGTATGGATTATGCGATTCAGAAAGCAGTCGAACTGGGCGTTTCCGAAATTCAGCTGCTGACTTCGGATCGTTGTGAAATGCGTTTAAAGTATGATCGCGACCAGAAAAAACTAGATCACTGGCAAGGCATTGCTATTGCGGCTTGTGAACAATGTGGTCTGAATATTGTTCCTAAAATTTTAGCGCCAATCTCACTTGAAAAATGGCTGGATACTGAACTACCCAACACCAAACTGGTTTTGGCACCCAATAAAGATGAAACAGATGTACTGGCAGAGGCGACCTTGGATCTTGTCCTATTGATCGGCCCTGAGGGTGGCCTGAGTGAGGCGGAAATTAGTACCGCAAATCAAAAAGGTTTTCTCAACTGGTGTATCGGCGAGCGTGTCCTGCGTACCGAAACCGCTCCTGTTGTTGCTCTGTCAATTTTAAATTATGTGCTTTAATTCATCGGATGAGTAAAAATTTGCCTTTAATTTTGTTGATTTTTATTTTTAAGGCATCTAATCTCGACTAAAGAATAATAAACATTTATTAATTGATTTCACACACTTCTTGGAGTTTCTATAATAACAATGTACAAGGACGAAAACCGTTTAGGATGAATACAGGCATTGAATCACATGGTTGATAATCAGGACGACTATATTCAGCAGCATTTGCATGATGCTCAAATTGCGAATACGCTTCGCCATAGTCGCTATTTTTTGCTCAGTATCATGGTGATTTGCCTCTATATTTTTTGTATTTATCACATTCAATATAGTCCTTCTAATACGTATTTTAATACCTGGTTTATTCTGACAGAACTTCTGGTCAGCATGTGCTGGCTGGTGAATACGCTGTATTTCAAACCCGAACAATATAATCAGAAAAGCGCGCACCGCTGGTTACAGATGCAGAGCCTTGCAGTCGGAAGCTGTATCGCGGCCGGTATTTATACAATTTATTACTATTTGCCGCAGGCCAATCCTGTATTTGAAGATATTGAAGCACTGACCTTGTCTGCCTTGTTGCTGATTGTAAGCCAAGCATTTGGCCTGACCTACCTGACCCAGAAACTGAGCTATTTTTGTCTGGTCTTTTTGCCGTCCTTATTCCCTTTTTTACTGTCGCAGCTTGACCATGTCGGTCATTCCAATCCCTTTTTTGGTCTGGCCTTAAACTTTGCGCTCATAGTGATTCTGCTGTGCGCGACAAGTAGTTATCGAATTCACAGCCGCACCTCACGTCTGTATGCGGAAAATGATATTTTGGTGAAAAATGCAGAACAGCAAGTGCATTGGACTGATGAACTGTGCCAGCAACTCAAAACTGAAGTCAATAAATCCAAAGATATTGAACAGCAATTACAGCTCAGTAACCAATTGCTGGAGCAAAAAGTACGGGAACGTACCTATGATATTGAACAGATCAATCATGACCTGAAGAATCAGCAGCAGAATCTAAAACTTGCACATGAAATTGCCGGTATTCGGCCATGGGACTGGAATATTCAAGAGCGCAGCATCACCTTAACCAATCATAAAGACGAAAAGATTCTGCGCGATTCCAAAGATCATCATCTGCAATTACAGTATCTGATTCACCCTGAAGATCTGGCCTATTTTAAGCGCAATATGAAGCAGCATCTGCGTGGCCAGATTGAACGCTATGATGCCACTTACCGGATCAAGCTCAGTGAAGGTGGCTGGAGTTGGGTACATGATATTGGCCGGGTGATCAGTCGTGATCCTAAAAATAAAAAACCCTTGCGTATGGTGGGCATCCGTCGTGATATCCAGCAGGAACGTCTGTCTCAAGAACGTTTAAAGCTGGTGGCCAGTGTACTGGAACAGGCTGCGGAAGGGATTTTCATTCTGAATCCTGAATTAGATTATATCGATGTCAATCCTCACTACGAATACTTGAGCGGTTTTGAGCGTGACGAGATTATCGGTAAATCCTTATTTGATATTGCAGTGCAAAATAAATCCCAGCAACGTACTTTTCAGGCCAATATTGTCAAACAGATTCAAAAGATTGGCTCTTATGATGGAGAGGTTTATGCAAAATTTCTGTCTGGTAAAGAGTCGACCTTATGGCTGCATATTAATGCCGTGACTGATGATGAAGGCAGGATTACTCATTATATTGGTATCGTATCAGATCTGACTGAACGTAAATTACAGGAACAGCGCCTGTCCTATCTGGAAAATTATGACACGCTGACTGACTTACCGAACCGCTTTTATTATAATTATCAGCTGCATCAATATCTAGTTTCGCAAAAAGACTCGATTAAAGAGATGGCTGTGATTCGGCTTAACATCGACCGTTTCCGGCCATTAAATGAATACCTGTCCAATAACGGCGGTGATGAACTTTTACGCCAGGTGGCGCAGCGGCTGCGGATGACCAATGCAGAAGCGCTATTTGTGGCACATCTAAATGGTGATGATTTTGCGATTCTCTATGAAATCTCACATATTCGCCCTTCAGTTCAACACCATTGTGAACGCATCGCTCAGGCCTTTAGCAGACCATTCAATATTTACGGTCAGGATCATGTGATTACCCTGTCCATGGGCGTGGCATTCTATCCTGATCATGGCCGTCAGCTGGATTATTTAAATAATTGCGCCGAACAGGCATTGAACGAAGCCAAAAATCTTGGCGGCAATACTATTCACTTTTATTCCAGTGAAAATCATTCATTACAGAACAAAGGGGTTTTTCTGGAACGGGATCTGCGTAAAGCGATCCAGAATAATGAACTGGTGGTGTATTATCAGCCAAAAATCAATTTCAGCGATCAAAGCATTTATGGCTTTGAAGCGCTGATTCGCTGGAACCATCCAGAAAAAGGCATTATTGCACCAGGGCTGTTTATCCCCTTAGCGGAACAGACCAGCCTGATTTCAGACATTGGCCGCCTAGTGATCCAGCAGGCCGCTAAACAGATTCGCCAATGGAATGATCTGGGCTTTAATCATATTTGTGTATCAGTCAATATCGTGGCACAGCAATTGCGTCGTGGTCAATTGCTCGATGATTTGGACCAAGCCATTGCAGATAACCATATTTCTGGCGCCAGCCTGGAACTGGAAATTACTGAATCTTCTTTAATCGAAAATTCGGAAGCGGTCAAAAATCTGTTGAATGAGATTAAACAGCGACATATTCATATTGCTCTGGATGATTTTGGTACAGGTTATTCCTCTCTCTCCTATCTTGCTGATTTTCCGATTGATACTCTAAAAATTGATCGCAGTTTTGTTTGCAAGATTGGGGAAAACAAACAGGCAGCGATTGTCAGTGCCATGGTGGCCATGGGTAAAGCCATGGGCATGACTGTGGTCGCAGAAGGGATCGAGACTGAAGAGCAGCTAGAATATCTACGTGATTTAGACTGTGATATTGCCCAAGGTTACTTATTTTCCAAACCGCTTCCTGAGCAGGATGCAACCGCTTATTTAGTGCGAGACAAGACACATCAGACTTATATATCTCAAGTCTAAGTCCATACCCGACCACAATAAGTTTGTTGGAAAAACGGCCGTCTTTGTCTGTCCGAACTGGCTAACAAATGGTATATTCAGGAACATAAATAAATTCTTTGCCCGCTGACCGGGTAATCTTTACAACGATCGAGAGACTGATGGACGAACAATCTTTAAAGCAACAGGCCCTTTATTATCACGAGTTTCCTACCCCGGGGAAAATCAGCGTTACACCAAGCAAACAATTGGTCAACCAACGTGACTTGGCCCTTGCTTACTCGCCTGGCGTAGCTGCACCATGTCTTGAGATTGAACGCGATCCTTCAACTGCTGCATTGTATACGGCACGTGGCAACCTGGTTGCTGTCGTGACCAACGGTACTGCCGTGCTTGGCCTGGGTAATATTGGTCCTTTGGCTTCTAAACCGGTGATGGAAGGTAAAGGCGTATTATTTAAAAAATTCGCTGGCGTTGATGTATTCGATATCGAAATTGCTGAAAATGATCCAGACAAAATTGTGGATATTGTCGCTGCATTAGAACCGACTTTCGGCGGGATTAACCTTGAAGATATCAAGGCGCCAGAGTGTTTCTATATCGAGCAGAAATTGCGTGAACGCATGAATATTCCAGTATTCCATGATGATCAGCACGGTACTTCGATTATTGTCGGCTCAGCGCTCCTCAACGCATTGCAAATCAACGGCAAAAAAATTGAAGACATCAAGATCGTAGCTTCAGGCGCGGGTGCTGCTGCACTGTCTTGTTTGAATCTGCTTTGTGCTCTGGGTGCTAAAAAAGAGAATATCATCGTTGCCGATTCACGCGGTCTGCTGACTACACATCGCGAAGGCTTGGATGAATCTAAGAAAGCCTATGTACAAGACATCGAAGCTACTCAGCTTGGTGACGTGATTGCAGGCGCAGACATGTTCCTCGGTCTTTCTGCTGCAGGTATTTTGACCAAAGAAATGGTCAAGGTCATGGCTGAAGATCCGATCATCTTTGCCTTGGCGAATCCGGATCCAGAAATTCTGCCTGAACATGCACATGAAGTCCGTGATGACGTGATTATGGCAACCGGCCGTTCTGACTATCCGAACCAGGTGAATAACGCACTGTGCTTCCCGTACATCTTCCGTGGTGCGCTGGACGTTGGTGCAACCACCATTAACGAAGAAATGAAAATTGCCTGTGTCCACGCGATTGCACGTATGGCACACGTTGAAGCTGATGCGGCAACCTATGGTGAAAAATCGGCATCATTTGGCCGTGAATACCTGATTCCGGGTCCACTGGATCAACGCTTGATCCTAGAAATTGCACCTGCTGTGGCACAAGCAGCAATGGATTCGGGTGTTGCGACACGTCCAATCACAGATTTCTCGCATTATCGTCAACGTTTGTCTGAGTTTGTCTACAACTCTGCATTCATGATGAAACCAATCTTTGAACAGGCTAAATCTGATCCTAAACGTATTGCTTATGCGGAAGGTGAAGACCTGCGTGTACTTCGTGCAGTTCAAATTGCAGTAGATGATGGTTTGGCAATTCCAATTCTGGTGGGTCGCCCAGCTGTCATTGAAGCTAACATTAAAAAATTGGGCCTACGTCTTGAAGATGGCGTGAATATCACGATTGTTGATCAGGAAAAGAACCCGAACTATGAAATGTTTGCAGACGATTACTACAACATCATGCAGCGTAAGGGTGTAACGCCTGAATATGCACAGCGTGAAGCACGTCGCCGCTCTACCCTGATCGCAGCGATGCTGGTGAAACATGGCATGGCAGACGGTATGCTGTGTGGTACGTATTCAAGCTACGATATTCATCTGGACTTCGTCAGCAACATCATTGGCAAGAAAGATGGTCATAACACTTTCTTTACCCTAAATGCCTTGATGCTTGAAGACCGTAACCTGTTCATTGCCGATACCTATGTCAACACCAACCCAACGGCTGAACAGCTGGCTGAAATGACCATTCTGGCTGCTGAAGAAGTTCGCCGTTTTGGTATGACACCACGTATTGCCCTGCTTTCTCATTCAAGCTTTGGTTCAGACCAGCATGATGCCAGCGCGCAAAAAATGCGTAAGGTGTATGACATCCTGTCTGAAATCGCGCCTGAGCTGGAAGTTGAAGGTGAAATGCACGGTGATGCTGCACTGGATGAGAACATTCGTCAGTTTGCATTCCCGAATTCACGTTTCAAAGGCTCTGCAAACTTGCTGATCATGCCGAATCTGGATGCTGCCAATATCTCGTTTAACCTGTTAAAGGCAACTTCAGGCAACAACGTAACGATTGGTCCAATTCTGTTGGGTGCTGCGAAACCTGTGCACATTTTGACGCCGACTGCGACTACGCGTCGTGTAATCAACATGACCGCACTCACTGTTGCAGAAATCCAGCAAGCGGAACAAGATGCACTTTAAGCCAATGACAAGATAACGACGCATCAGCCTCGTTTCTTAACTTGAGAAAACCTCTATTCTGTAGCATGATGCTTGTAAGAATAGAGGTTTTTTCATGCAAGTTTATTTAGTAGGGGGCGCAGTTCGAGATCATTTGCTCGGACACCCCTATCACGAAAAAGATTATGTGGTCGTTGGTGCAACTCCCGCGCAAATGCTTGACTTAGGCTATCAGCCCGTAGGCAAAGATTTTCCTGTTTTTCTACATCCCCAAACAAAAGAAGAATATGCACTGGCGCGTACCGAACGTAAATCTGGCGCCGGTTATCATGGTTTTGAGTTTCATACCGATGTCAGCGTTACGCTAGAGCAGGATCTGATTCGTCGCGATTTGACCATTAATGCCATGGCCATGGATGATGCCGGCCAGGTTTATGATCCCTATGGTGGTCAACAGGACTTGGAAAACCGGATTCTACGTCATGTTTCCGATGCCTTTATCGAAGATCCATTGCGCGTACTGCGAATAGCCCGTTTTGCTGCCCGTTATACCAGTGCAGGCTTTGTGATTGCCGATGAAACCTTGGCATTAATGCAACGCTTGACTGAAACCGGTGAATTAAATGCATTGACACCAGAACGCGTCTGGAAAGAGACTTCCCGTGCATTATCCGAACGTCATGCTGATGTGTATTTTGAAGTATTACGTCAATGTGGTGCTTTAAAGGTGCTATTCCCTGAGATTGATGCCTTATATGGCATTCCACAACGCCCAGAATATCATCCGGAAATTGACTGCGGCATTCACACGATGATGTCCTTGCAGCAGGCGTGTCGTCAAAATTATAGTCTGGATGTACGTTTTGCCGTTTTAGTGCATGACTTAGGAAAAGCTTTAACGCCGGTTGAAGAATTACCGCGACATATCATGCATGAAGAGCGTGGCATCAAGCCAGTGAATGAACTCTGTGACCGTTTAAAAGTGCCGACGTATACCAAGCAGCTGGCTTTGGCGGTGTGCAAAGAGCATCTGAAATGCCATCAGGCCTTCAATCTTAAGCCGGGAACCTTATGGCGATTATTGCAACGTCTGGATGTGTTACGTCGCCCTGAACGTGTCGAAGCTTTCGTCCAGGCGTGTGAATGTGATTCACGTGGCCGTCTAGGTCTGGAAGATCGTGCTTATCCACAAGCACAATATGTCCTCGATGCCATGCAAACCGTACGCGCCATCAAGGCACAAGACCTGCCTGCCGATATTCAGGGTCCGGATATTGGTGAAATGCTGATTGAACGACGGATTCAGGCACTCGGTGAACTGAAAGCACAACAAACCGTAGCGATTGAATAATAAAAAAGCACCCTCGGGTGCTTTTTTAATAGCTTAATTTCTCTTTATCACAAAAGGAATTAAGAAATATTGGATCAGTACCATCAGGAAATATCTGCCGGAAAAGTAATCACTTGCTCCAGTTTCATTTGATTGGTTGCAATCATCAACAAACGGTCAATTCCAAGGGCAATTCCAGAACATTCCGGCATATTCGGTAAAGCTGCCAATAGATATTTATCGATCGGCATGACATGCAAGCCCAGCTTGGCCCGTTCTGCATTATCCGCCTCAAAGCGCGAACGCAATACGTCGGCATCAATCAGCTCATCATAGGCATTGGCCAATTCTAAACCTTCGATATACAATTCAAAACGTGCGGCGACCAGTTCACCATCTTCATCGGTTCGGGTTTTGGCCAGTGATGCCATTTCAGGGGGGAAATCAGTCAGGAATACTGCAGTATCAAAACCCAGACTAGGTTCAACCATATGTGAAAATAACAGGTCGATATAACCGAGACGATCCTCGCCTAAATCCAGATTGAGTCCAACGCGGCGGCAGCAATCTTTCAGTTCCTGTAAAGTGGCTTGAAGTGGATTGAGATCCAGACGATCCATGAAAGCATGTTTATAGCTTAGAATGGTCGGACGGATTTCGCCAAAACGTGCTTTCAAAGTCACATTCAGCAAATCCGATACTTCAAACATCAGATCTTTTAAGCTAAATCCCGGGCGATACCATTCCAGCATGGTGAATTCGCTATTGTGCTTGCGTCCATGCTCATCATTGCGGAAGACCTTACAGATTTGGTAAATGGGTCCACTACCACTGGCCAATAAGCGCTTCATAGCAAATTCGGGTGAGGTCTGCAAATAATGCGTATTCAGTTTACCCAGCACATGGCGCTGTGCCTGTACCGAGGCTAAATGCACATCGGTCACACCGGCTTGAGACAAAATCGGTGTTTCCACCTCTAATACATCCCGCTCAGCGAAAAATTGACGGATTTGACGATATAAGGTCGCCCGTGCACGCATGGCTTGAAGGTCACAAGTGGGTTGATACGTCATCGTCATGCCTTCGGCCCACCATGTGCTGCCCACTCACGACGCAGCGGATAGGTTTTACGTAAATGATCAAATGCCTGCTGATCGATTTTGCCTTCTTTGAGACAGGCACGTAGATTGGCATCATCACGAGCAATGTCATAAATTTGGGATAAATGCTGTTGCAATGCCATTTTTAAATCCTGCCCCTGAAAAAACTGCTCACAGATAGGCAGCTGGGATTCAAACTGTTTATTGGCTGCAAAACCGAAAGTTTGACAAAAAGCTTCGTAAATCATCTGGGTACCACGTGCCTTGCCTTCCAGGCTATAGCCGGCAATATGCGGAGTCACCAAAGTCACCAGATCCAGAAGTTCTGCTGAAATCAGCGGTTCGTGTTCAAAAACATCCAAAATTACGGGGCGTTGTGTCGCTTTAATATCTTGAATTAAGGCAGTTTCTTCAATCACTGGCCCACGCGCTGAGTTAATCAGGATCGCGTCAGGCTGCATTTTTGCCAACGCAGTAGCATTAAATAAATGATAGGTTGGATATATGCCTGTTTTGGTTAAAGGGACATGAATTGAAACGGCGTCCGCCTGCTGCAGCAGTTCATGAAATTCGACTTGATCAACCTGCTCTCTTTGCACAAAAGGATCGCAACCGATCACGCGCCAGCCCAAGAGCTTCGCCATATAAGCCAGTCGGGTTCCGACATTACCCAAACCGACAATACCCAGGGTAAATGTCGTATTGGCATCGAGTAATTCAGGACGTACCTGCAATAATGCGGTAATGACATATTCAGCCACTGCTTGCGCATTACAGCCGGCTGCATTACTCCACTGAATCCCATGTTGTTCTAATGCAGCAATATCCAAATGATCTGTACCAATGGTGGCACTGCCCACAAATTTGATCGAACTATTCTGTAGCAGTACTTCATTGACCTGAGTCACTGAACGTACCAGCAAGCTATCGACATCTTTGACATCATCTGCGCTTAAGGTTCGCCCTGCACAATGTTGAATGTCACCAAATTCGGAAAAGAAATAATCGGTAAATGCCAGATTTTCATCTGCGACAATTTTCATAATGAGATCCATATGATGCTTGGGCGTATGATAGCGCGTTGACGCCTCTGACTCTATATTTGGCCGATACGTCCATTTTTCAAGATTTTATGAATTAAGTTCAGGACTGAAGAATTTAATATTCAAGATCTGCAGCCTAAAAAGAAAAACCCCAATCTTTCGACTGGGGTTTTTAAAATTTGGCGGAAGCGGTGAGATTCGAACTCACGGAGGACTCACACCCTCGTCGGTTTTCAAGACCGGTGCATTAAACCGCTCTGCCACGCTTCCTTGGCCGCCATCATATAAATAAATTAGATTTTTGGCAATAAAATTTAGCGAAACTTCTATAAAAAGCGGTTTATTCAGCTAAAAATCACCCGAAATCAAAGCTAACCTGGGTATTTTCAATCAAAGTTTTTAATATTGAAATGATCTTAAGTTGTATTTAACTCAGCAGAGAATGATGAGAGGAATTAACTGCCTTATCAAGTGGATCAACAACTGAAAAATATTGAGACATAAAAAAACCCAGTCAAATAGACTGGGTTTTTAAAATTTGGCGGAAGCGGTGAGATTCGAACTCACGGAGGACTCACACCCTCGTCGGTTTTCAAGACCGGTGCATTAAACCGCTCTGCCACGCTTCCATGGCCGACATGATATAAACAAAAATCACGCTTGGCAAATATTTTTATACTTTCACTGCATCAACTGCACAAAATAAAATCAATTACACTAATCTGCTGAATTTTCTGGCTTTTCATAACGAATTGAGTTGATGAACCAAAGTTTCTTGCCGGAGGGGGTCAATACCTCGGCCTCATCATCGACCTGCTTGCCTAATAACGCGCGTGCCATCGGTGAACTGATCGAAATATGCTGCGGATGATGATCATAAATTTCATCTACACCGACAATGCGTAAAGTTTTTTGTTCACCTTCTTCATTTTCAATGTCCACCCAGGCACCAAAATAGACCTTGCCCTCCTGCTCCGGGGAAAAATCGATGATTTTCAGTTCTTCGAGGCGCTTGCCAAGGTACCTGACCCGTCGATCAATTTTCCGTAAAATTTGCTTGTTATATTGGTAGTCTGCGTTTTCAGAACGGTCGCCGAGACTGGCGGCCCAGTTCACTTTTTTGGTAATTTCAGGACGCTCTTCATGCCAGAGATTCTTAAGTTCTGCCACCAATTTATCGTGTCCAGCACGGGTGATTAAGTTGGATTTCATACTTCTTGCTGATCAAATTTTCAGTGTTTTAACTTACAAACAGCTTATTTTATTTACCATTTTAACACAATGGAAAAATTCTAAAAAAATTAACTTTATATTTCAATATCTTAAAATTATTTTTAAAAATAATTTGTGTACAAAATTTGACAATCGTTTTTTAGATCATTAATATGCCACCAACTTCCGGAAATGCTTACTTTTTAATCTATGTAGTTTTTCTACATAATTATCTTTAAATCTCTTGTCATTTTGAATGACGTCATGACTGCCCAACCCTTATTGAATTTATCAAACTGTTAAAATTTCTGGCTTTGTTGGCTGTGATTTTTAGGGCATAAATTACTTGTAGCGGAGACAACATGCACAGTAGTTCATCCACTGGGTCGAGGCTTTGCCTAAGATCTGTAATTTCTTCTCTCCCTTTGAAAGCACTTGTACTGAGCACTGCATTTATTCCCCTACACAGTATCAATGCAAGTAAGACCACACTTCAGTTTGATCACGTGGTCAATAGCAATAAGCTAACCGTGGTTGCGGTTGAAAATCCGACTACCGTATTCCAAGATGGACAACATCTGCATGGCTTCGGTTACGATCTGGTTCGTAACTATGCCAACAATCTGAATGTAAAGCTCGATTTTAAAATCGTCCCTGATAATAATACGGCACTACAATGGGTTGCTCAGGGTAAAGCCAATCTGGCTATGACGACTACTGATATACGCACCATTGAAAACAAGCGTTTGACGTCGTTCTCAGCCACTTGTGGCGATGAATCGATTCTCTCAAGTAATGGCTTGAATACCAATTTAAATCTGGTGTTTAAATCTGCTACAGATCCTTTGAGCCAGACGGCCAGTGCTTTTGTCTGCAAAGGCAAACAAAGTGGTGCCATCAAGCAGCTTGCTTCATTTTATAATCAGAATGTGGTGAAAGAGGAATCCTGGACCACCATTCAACGTGATTTGAACAATCGCCTGCCGATCTATGAAGCGAGTTTTAAACAGACAGCGCAGCAGTATGATCTGGATTGGCATTTACTGGCGGCCATTGGTTATCAGGAATCTTATCTGAAACCGAATTCAGTTTCTCCGACGGGTGTGCGTGGTTTGATGATGCTGACCAACAGTACAGCCAAAGCAATGGGCGTGAGTAACCGTACTGATCCGGCTCAAAGCATTCAGGGTGGTGCCAAGTATTATGATCAAATGCTTAGTCGCTATGATCATATTCCTTTTCCAGATCGAAACTGGTTTGCACTGGTGGCTTATAATATGGGCCCAGGTGCAGTGAATCAGTTGCAAAAGCGCATTCAGTCGCAAGGCAAGAACCCGAATAACTGGGTGAATTTATATGCCTATCTGGATCAAAATAAAGCCAATAATGGTCGCTACCGTCAAGCGGTACAATATGTGACCCGTATTCGTGCTTATCTGGAGCATATCAAGACCACACCACAATTGGTGAATATCTAAGCTGAAACCTTAGCGTTAATCAAAATGCCATAAAAAAAGCTTACCTCAGGGTAAGCTTTTTTGGTCTTCATTCAGGCTAATGTCTTAGCAGAATTAAGCCGTAGTATTTTCAAGCACTTTCTTGAACAAATCTTTTTGTTCCTGACTTGGCTTTGCAGTTTGAAGTGCCATCAATTGTGACATATCACCCTGTACTTTGATTTTACCGGTCATGAAGGCCTGCATCGCAGCAGCCATATCAAATTCCAGGAAAACTTTACGTAGAGTTTCGCCATCCATATTCAGTGTGGTTTTGGCATTTGAAGACAAACCTTTCTTGATTGCCCCACCATCTAAAGATAGTTCAGTATTACCTGTAGTGTCCGCTACAACCAAATTAATCGCAAGGTTCGCCAAAGCTGGTGGCAAATTCAAATCGCCAGCTTGCGCAGTTAGAGTTTCTACAGTTGAAAACCAATCATCAGTTAAAAAAGCAGGCATGATCTTTCCTCAAATTATTTGTTCATTTGTGTCGACTATCCAGACGACATCATGTTGAAGCTATTATGCTTGTGCTTTGTTATATCATGATCATTAGCGCGAAGGCTAACGAATTTTGTACGCGCCGTTCAATTTTTGTAGTTCTATTTTTATTTATGTTTATAAGCAGACATCAACCCGCGGGCTGATGTCTACACGTTCTAAAATTAGTCTGCAGCAAAGCCCAGATTAACCATATTGATCCGGCGGTTCTCGCCTTCCACCGCTTCTTCAGTTGAATCACCACCTTTGAAGTCGAATTCACGCTGGCTATCCAGAACTTCAAAATCAAATAATTCACGATCGACTAGCTGTGATGGCGAAACATTTTGCAATGCGCCAAAAATGCTGTGCAGACGTTTTGGATGTGCTTTATCCCAATCACGTAACATGTCATTGATAATTGCGCGCTGTAGGTTGTCCTGAGAACCACATAAATTACATGGAATAATTGGAAATTGACGCATTTCTGCATATTTAATGATGTCTTTTTCTTCCACATAGGCCAGTGGACGAATCAGAATGTTCTTTTTGTCTGAAGACAACAGTTTTGGTGGCATAGCTTTCAAGCTGCCGCCATGGAACAGGTTCAGGAAGAAAGTCGCCAGGATATCATCACGATGATGGCCTAAGGCAACCTTGGTCGCACCAATTTCCTGCGCAAAACCGTATAAAGAACCACGACGCAAACGCGAACAGACTGCACAGTAGGTTTTACCTTCAGGCGTCAACTTTTTGGTGATGCTGTAGGTATCTTTTTCCAGAATGTAATACGGAATGTTATTTTCTTCTAAATAACGCGGTAATACATCTTCCGGGAAGCCTGGCTGTTTCTGGTCCAGATTCACAGCCACTACATCGAAATTGATCGGTGCGATGCGCTTGAACTGTAGCAGGATATCCAACAGGGTATAACTGTCTTTACCACCAGAAATACACACCATGACCTTATCGCCTTCTTCAATCATCTTGAAGTCACGAATGGCATGTCCGACCTGGCGGCGAAGCTTCTTCAACAAACGGTAGTAGGCTGAGCTTGTTGGCAGTTCAGGTTTGAAATTAAATCCTTGTTCGGACTCAACTGGCGAGTACATAGACGAGATTAACCCATAAAAAAAATACCGCGCAATTTTAGCCGATTCGGACCGCTATCGCATCAAAAGAATTTATTTTCATGAAAATGTCTTATTAGTTTCATTTTCATGTTTTATTTAGATTGATATATTGAACGATTGCGTTCATTTTTTAGTCAAGATGCTTATCTTTTGGACTTTTCCACAGTTGTCCACAAAAGCTGTGGATAACTTTGTGGATTGAAACAGACTTGACAACTTGTCCGGCTCAAAAGATAAGGCTTTTCTTTGAATTGATCATTTTTTGATCAATTTAATTATTAATAAAAATCAAATAGTTAACCCTGTCAAGCCTAAGGTTTTAAATTAAATCATATTTTTTTTTCTATCGCTAA
The DNA here is from genome assembly GCF_052078135.1 of Acinetobacter lwoffii. Classification (GTDB taxonomy): domain Bacteria; phylum Pseudomonadota; class Gammaproteobacteria; order Pseudomonadales; family Moraxellaceae; genus Acinetobacter; species Acinetobacter lwoffii_Z. The sequence continues at coordinate 88,168 of NZ_JBQGUZ010000006.1, read as the reverse complement.
AATGTAAAAAATGACTTGCATTTACAAACTCGTTTATAAATGCAGCGCACAAGTCTTTTCATTCCGTAATTTTTTGTTAAACTCTTTATTAAATTTTTCTCGCTTGTGTTTACTTAATATAAACAATGAAAATAAATGTGCATGTTTTGGGGCGTTATGGGATCAGTGGTTTGCTATTGGCAAGCTGTTGTCATTTTGCTTATGCTGGTCAAACGATCTATCAATTACGCGACAGTAATGGCAGTACTTTATTGACTAATAAGAAAAGTCGCTATAATCATCTACAGGTAGAAAAGAAAACCTATTATCCAGACAGCAATATTCACAGTTATAGCAACTGGGGCTCGAGTGAAGCCTCGGTATTGCCTAGCTATAGTAGAAATAAAAATGCCTATGACTCGATCATCCGTCAGGCAGCACAAACCTATGGTGTATCTGAAGGCTTGATTAAAGCTGTGATGCATACCGAATCCGGTTTTAATGTACAGGCACGCTCTCCAGTCGGTGCACAGGGCTTAATGCAACTCATGCCGGCGACTGCCCGTCGTTTTAATGTCAGCAATGCTTATGACCCGCAGCAGAATATTATGGCAGGTGCCAAATATCTGGCCTGGTTATTAAAACGCTTTAATGGCAATACCACCTTGGCACTGGCAGGCTATAATGCTGGTGAAGGTAATGTCGCTAAATATAAGGGCGTACCACCGTTTCGTGAAACTCAGGACTATGTCCGTCGTGTCAGCAGCCGTTATCAGAACCTATATGCTCAAGGTCTAGGTAATCATAGTGCTGCCTATACAGCATCTTCTGATACTGGCCGTGTGATTGCCAGTTCTGACAATTATTCGACTGGAACCACCACAGCTTCCAATATTCAGGCTGCCAAGTATCAGCGTCAGATCATTGCTCAAGCGGATGGCAGTTTCACCGATGCACCGGCAGGCTCATATGCCACCGCCAATGCGTCAGCATCTGCAAAAATATATTTGAGTGAATAATTTCTAAACAGCTTTGTTTTTAAAGACCTATGTTTTAATTAGTACAAAAAATATCCTGTGTTTTTTGTAGCCAAATGCTATTTTTTCCTTGAATTCTTCTCCATTTCACCGCATATTGATTTCAATGATTTACATTTAATAATCAGATTATTTTTCTGTAATAAGAGGATTTCTCAATGATGCGGATTGGTTTGTTCTTGCTAACCAACCTCGCGGTACTGGTTGTAGCTGGCATTATCTTGTCACTCTTCGGTGTCGGTAGTTACCATGGCGCAGGTGGCTTGAATCTAGGCAACCTGTTGGTCATCTGTTTTGTGTTCGGTATGGTCGGCTCAATGATTTCCCTGTTCATGTCTAAATGGATGGCGAAAAAGACCACGGGTACTGAACTGATTGACCCGAATGCACCTCGTAACCAAGCTGAAGCCTGGTTGCTCCAAGAAGTTGCACAACTTTCTCAGCGTGCAGGCATTAAAATGCCGGAAGTGGGTATTTTCCCCTCTTACCAGTCGAATGCCTTTGCCACTGGCTGGAACAAAAACGATGCTCTCGTTGCGGTATCAACCGGCTTGCTTGAGCGTATGAACAAAGACGAACTTCGTGCTGTATTGGCGCATGAAATCGGTCACGTTGCCAATGGTGACATGGTCACTCTGGCACTGATCCAAGGCGTAGTAAACGCCTTCGTGATGTTCTTCGCACGTGTCGCGGGTGATTTTATTGACCGCAATGTCTTTGGTCGTGAAGAAGGTGAAGCACCGGGTATTGCCTATTTCGTGATTACTATTGTACTGGATATCGTGTTCGGTATCTTGGCGTCGTCGATTGTGATGTGGTTCTCTCGTCATCGTGAATACCGTGCTGATGAAGCAGGCGCACGTTTGGCAGGTAAACAAGCCATGATTTCAGCATTACTGCGCTTACAGGCAGAATCTGAAATGCCAGATGCCATGCCGAAAGAAATGAAAGCATTTGCGATTTCTGCGGGTAAAGAAGAAGGCTTTAGCCTTGCTGCATTGTTCCAGACGCATCCAAGCATCGAACAGCGTGTCGCTGCATTGCAACAACTAGATTGTGCTTAAGTAAAACTTTAGTTTTGATTTAAGAAAAGCCTGCAATTGCAGGCTTTTTTTATTGGATTTAATTATTTTTTAGCTAGCCTATCATTGGCTGAACCATTGATATAGCGCCATAGCACCCCACCCGATCGCGAAGACAAATACAATCAGGAATAAAGTACCTAAAATATCGGGGATGTGAATCCAGATCCAGGCCACCACGGGATTGCGCCAGAATGCAGATTGCTGTTGTTTGCGTTCCAGACTTTCATGCAAAAATGGGTGTACCACATGCCGGTCGCTGCTAATCTGATATTCCTCGCGAATATGCAGATGCACGACATCGAGCGCCTTGCGACTGGGCCGAATAAAAATATCAAAGACTGTGCCCGCCACCGGAATAAATCCTACTACCGCATCGATCGCCGCCATCTTCATCACTGGATTGAGTTTGGCACTCGGAACCCCGATCTGTTTGGCCTTATGAATGGCATAACAGGTCAATACAAAACCGGCAATATCTCCCGCAACCGGAATCGTACTCAAAGCAGCATCTGCCCCCACTCCTTGCTTGGTAAACGGAATACGTACTACGGAATCCATTATATTGGCAAACTTGGCCAGATCACGTTCCAGACGTATCACCTCTTGTTGGCTTAGTTTTGGTTTTTGTCCAGACTCAGGCATAGGTTATTCCAGAAATAATGCTGATTTTCATGAGCATAAAGCATTTTTTCTAGGCTGTTGTATCAATCTGTGAATTAAAACAATAATTTGGAAGCCACAAATAAATACAGAATCACACCGGTAGCATCGCAGATGGAAGTCACCAATGGCGCCGAAGCACTGGCAGGATCAAGTTTGAGTTTATTTAAAATAAAAGGCAGACTCATGCCGATCAGGCAGCCCATCAACACAATCCCGAGCATACTGATGGCCAGCACCACAGCGACCATGATATCTCCCCGAATATAACCCAGAATGGATACCGCAATCGCCATGGTGCCACCTAAACATAGCGCCACCAGCGATTCACGACTGAGCAGGTTAAACCAGTCCTTGAACTCGACATCGCCTGTGGCCAAAGCACGCACCATCAAGGTGGCTGATTGCGAACCGGCATTCCCGCCACTCCCCACCAAAAGCGGTAAGAAAAATACCAGCACGATATGTGCGGCAATGATCTCTTCAAAGTGTGCAATTCCGATTCCAGAGAGCAGACTGCCAAAAACCAGAATGACCAGCCAAAAGACCCGCTTCTGATACAGGGTCAAAATCGGGGCAGTTTTAAGGCTCAATTCAGTCAACGGCGTTACTGCACCCGACTTTAAAATATCTTCCGTAGTTTCGGCTTCGACAATGTCCATAGCATCGTCATAAGTAACAATTCCTAAGAGTTTTTGCTGTGCATCAACTACAGGCAGAGCAATAAAATCATAATAGGCCAAGGCTCGAGCTACAATTTCCTGATCATCTGTTACCTGAGCAGAAATGACGTCACGTTGCATCACCTCGGCAATGCTCAGCTCAGGTAAGGCCTGTATGATCTGCCTTAAGGAAATCACACCGATCAGCCGTTTTTCTGCATCGACAATATATATTAGATACAGGGTTTCCTGCCCCGCGGCCACTACACGTAAAGCCTGTATCGCTTCATCCATGGTTAAATCGGGTGATAGCGTCACAAAACGTGAGCTCATCATGGCACCCGCTGTACCTTCCGGATAGATGGCCAGATCTTTGAGTGTCTGCTGGGATTCTTCAGATAATGCGCCCATCAATTGCAGCTGTAGCGGCGGCGAAAACTGCTTATAAATATCGACAAAATCATCAGAAGGCATTGCGTCCAGAATGGGAACAAGTTCTGAAATAGATAAGTGCTGTGCCACGTTTAACTGCTGCCCTAGGGGCATAAAAGCATAGACCAAGCTCGGTTCATTCAGTTGCCTTAAAATTCGGGCCTGTTGCCGAGCATCTAAACGGCTTAAAATGCGCGCCTGATCGGCGACATTCAGCTGACTGAGTAAACTTACAGTGCTGGCGTGATTTTCAGAATGTAATTGTTGTTGGATATGCTGGATTTTTTCTGAAATTGTCGGCATAAGCAGCTCATTATAAAAGTCTGGCATTCAAGAGAGGTTTGTCCTGATCCCTGTATCCTAATTTTTCATGTGAATAATTTTAATGATCATGCTGCAATATGACGATATTTTTTGTATAAATCAATTCCTCGATATTTAGCCAGAAAAAAGCCTGACTGAGTCAGGCTTGTTCACTTTCTAAAGATGGATGCTCTATCGCCACTGATTGAGCAACCGTTTTTTTAATCATCAGACTACGGATCACTACATACATAAAGGGAATAAATAGCAGTACCAGGACGGTAGCAAATAGCACCCCACCAAAAACACTACTGCCAATCTCCTGCCGGCTGATTGCACTGACGCCGGTGGCAAACATCAAAGGCAATACACCCGCGGCAAATGAAATGGAAGTCATGACAATAGGACGCAAGCGTAAGCTCGCGGCCAATAGCGCGGCCTGAACCGGAGTATGACCTGCCCGCTCTGCTTGTGCGGCAAACTCTACAATCAAAATTGCATTTTTACAGGACAGACCGATGGTCGTCAGCAGGGCGATATGGAAGTAAATATCGTTTGCAAAACCGAACCAGGCACAGAACAGAATACTCCCTCCTACGCCCAGAGGAATCGCGGTCAACACCACAGCAGGAATCGTCCAGCTTTCATAAAGTGCCGTTAAACATAAGAAAATAAAGGCAATCGGAATTAGATACAAGAAAATAGCTTGCCCACTGCTGCGTTTTTCTTCTAGTGCAGCTCCACTCCAGGCCAAATTTACTCCGTCTTGTTCATCGACTAAAGCTTCGACATCTTGCATGGTTTGACTCGAAAATTGATCTTTGGGAATACCTGCATATACAGGCACGGCGTTATAGCCCATATAACGATTGATACTATTCGGTCCACCTTGCCAATTCAGCGTAGTGAATTGATTAAACGATAACATTTCGCCTGTGCTATTGCGGACATGCCAATGTGCCAAATCTTCAGGTTTAGAACGGAACTCCGCTTCGCCTTGCATGATGACCCGTTTGATTTGCCCACGATCAATAAAGTCGTTGATATAAGTACCACTCCAAGCCGCAGCCAACGTACTGTTAAAACTTTGCTGAGGTACGGCATATTTGAGTAAACGTTCTATATCCAGTTTAATATTCAGCTCTGCACTTTCTTTGGGTACATCAAGTTGTAAATATTCAATCGATGATTTTGCTTTGGCACGGGTTTCAATCTCAGAGAAGGATTGCTGTAAAAACTCGCTACCCCTTGAATCTAGATCTTGTAACCAGAAGTCGACCACACGTCCATTACTTGACATAGAAGGCGCCATAAAGAAAATCTGGGCATTGGCATGATTGGCAAAGTGCTTTTGTGCACGATCTACAATGGCAAAGACGGTATCTTCAGGATTTTTACGCGCTGCCCAGTCCTTTAATACGACAAAAAGCTGACCACGATAAGGCCCAACTCCAACATTGTTTCCACTATACCAAATCCCAATGCTCTGGATGCGCTCAGATTCATGCTGCATTAAATAGTCTTGGACTTCACGCCCGACTTTTTCTATCTCAGAACGTGGTGCATTGCCCGGCATCACAATTTGACCCATGACAAAGCCCATATCTTCCGTTGGCATCAGCCCTTCGGGCAAGGTTTTATAAAGCCAGCCAAAGCCTAAAACACATATACTAAATACAGCCAACATCGTCATTTTAAACTGCATGCTACGTGCAGAAAGCTTTTGGTAACGCATGGTGAGCTTATCCATACCACGATTAAAACGCTTTGCCCATTTTGGTTGATGTGGTTGACGCTTTAGCAGTTGCGCTGCAAATGTAGGGGTGATGATAAGTGCCACCAATAAAGAAAGTAGCATTGCCACGACCAACGTGATGGAAAACTGACGATAGATGACTCCTGTCATACTGCCAAAAAATGCCATGGGAATAAATACAGCAGTTAAGACCAAAGTAATCCCGATCAATGCACCGCTAATTTCCTTCATTGACTTTAAAGCTGCAGCCTGAGCATCCAAATGTTCTTCATGCATCAAACGTTCAATGTTTTCCACGACCACAATGGCATCATCGACCAACAGACCAATCGCCAAAATCAGGGCAAACAAGGTAAAACTGTTTAAGCTCATTCCCAGTACATACAGCACCGCAAATGTGGCTAAAACTACAATCGGAATGGTGACTGCAGGAATAATAGTGGCGCGCCAGTTTTGCAGGAAGATAAACATCACCAAAACCACCAGTACCATCGCTTCAACCAGAGTTTTCGCGACTTGTTCAATTGAACTGGTAATGAATGGGGTTCTGTCCATGGTCATACGCAATTGATAATGTGCAGTCAAATTGGCTTGGGCATTTTTCAACACCGTTTGCATCTGCTCTGAAACCGCAATCGCATTACTCCGTGGCGCCAATTGAATCGATAATGCAGCGGATAAATGACCGTTGGTATAATTTAAATGGTTATAACTTTCTGCCCCTAACTCAACACGTGCGACATCTTTCAAGTACAGTACTGAACCTGAATCTGTTGTTTTCACAATAATTTTTTCAAATTCATCAATGCTACTTAAACGTGATCCTGCACTGATCTTGGCATTCATGTATTGATCTTGTGCTGTCGGTAATCCACCAATAGAACCTGACACAAGTGGTGCATTTTGTGCCTCGACTGCATTGCGAATATCACTCGGCATCAGATTAAATTGGCGTAGTTTATGTGGATTGAGCCAAATGCGCATCGCATAGCCTGCGCCATAAAGCTCCACCTCACCCATTCCGTCAATACGGGAAAAACGCGGTTCGACATGCACCATTAAATAGTCAGCAAGCTCTGTCGGTGTCGCCTTCCCTGATTCATCATATAAACTCAGTAATGCAAATTGATCATAACCTTGTTTATAAACAGCCACTCCATTTTGCTGGGTTTCTTCAGGCAATCGACTTAGCACACCATTGACCGCATTTTGCACTTGCAACAGTGCCTGATCGAGATCCACGCCTTGCTCAAACGACAGGGTCAGATTTGTACGTCCCACGCTACTGTTGGACTGAAAGCTTTCCAAACCTTCAATGCCTTTTACCGCTTGTTCTAAAATTTGCGTGACCGATTGCTCAACGGTTTCCGCAGATGCACCACGATACCCCGCAGAAACCCCTAACGCAGGTGCGTCCATATTCGGCATATGCTCAATCGGAATTTTTTGCAGTGCAAAAATTCCTAATACCATCATGATAATGGCGATCACGGCTGCAAATTTAGGTCGATAAATAAAAAAGCGTGACAACATGAATAAAAATCCCCATCAGATGCATTCTCACGACGCATTCTTCTATGAATAGATGATTTCTATAGCAATTTTCACACCATACTGCAGAATCAATCAGCCATTGGATTAATCTTAAGGATAAAAAAATCCCCGTATAAACGGGGATTTTTCAGCTCTAGAGTTTTCCTTTATTTTAAGCACGCGATTTTTTGATGATGAGTCGACGAATTAAAACATACATAAATGGAATAAAAATCAGCACCAGCAATGTTCCAAAAATGACACCACCAAATACACTCACGCCAATTTCCTGACGACTCACCGCACCAGCGCCTGTAGCAAAGACCAGCGGTAAAATCCCTGCGCCAAAGGCCAAAGAAGTCATCAAAATTGGACGTAGACGTAAAGACGCACCTTCTAGTGCGGCTTCTACTACCGATTTACCTTGTTGCTGCGCTAATGAAGCAAATTCCACAATCAGAATGGCATTCTTACAGGACAGACCAATGGTAGTCAGCAAGGCAATCTGGAAATAGATATCATTCGGGAAACCAGCCAGATAACTGAAAATAATATTGCCGCCAATCCCGAGTGGAATAGCTGACATCACGGCGGTTGGAATGCTCCAGCTTTCATATAAAGCCGCCAGACAAAGAAAAATAAAACCAATTGAAATCAGATACAGCCAGATCGCCTGATTATTGGACTGTTTTTCCTCGAAAGAAAGACCGCTCCAGACCACATCCACCCCTTCCTGCTCGGCAATTAAAGCTTCCACATCTTGCATGGCCTGGCCGGAACTGCTGTCTTTGGCCCGATCCGCTTCCATTTGCAATGCGGTATAACCCATAAAGCGGTTGACCACTTCAGGGCCACCACTCCAGCCCACTTGCGAGAAGTTGCTGAAAGGCACCATCTGATTCTGGTCATTTCGCACATGCCACTGCGCCAGATCTTCCGGCTTGGAACGGAATTCTGCATCACCCTGCATGATCACCCGTTTAATCCGGCCGCGATCAATAAAGTCATTAATATAACTGCCGCCCCAGGCACTGGATAAGGTACTGTTAATCGCCGATTGAGTCAGACCATTGGCCATGGCCTGTTTCTGGTCAATATTGACACGTAGTTCTGCTTTGTCAGGATTAGAACGTTTGCCCAGATTTTCAAAGCTTGTATAGTTGCCGGCACGAGCTTCCAGTGCTTTAAACTGTTGTTCCAGATATTGCCGACCATTGCCATTGATGTCTCGAATCCAGAAATCCAGACCATCGGTTTGTCCCAGACCATTGACTGAAGCTGGCATGGACACGTTAATTTGTGCATTGCGACTACTTTGAAAATGCTTCAAGGCCCGTTCACGAATCGCTTGTGCAGTATTGTCCTGACCGGAACGCTCATCCCAATGTTTCAACGCTACAAAACCGGTCGCGAGGTTCTGACCAGTTCCAGAGAAATTTCGCCCATAACGGATCATCACCAGATTGACATTAGCTTGTTCCTGATCCAGAAAATACTTACGGACTTCTTCACCGATCTGAATGGTATTTTTCATCGGAGCGCCTTCCTGCAATTTGATTTGCAAGCTTAAGATCCCTTGATCCTCACTCGGCAAGAAACTGGTCGGCAAAGCACGATAGAACAGCGCAAACACACCGATCAATCCAGCAAACAATAGTAGACAAATCGCCTGACGCTGAATCGTGAGTTTAGACAAATTCAGATAATGATGTTTTAAATGATCCAGTTTCTGATTAAACCAGGACGCCCATTTTGCCGGTTTAGGATTCGGTTTTAGGATAAGCGCGCACAATGCTGGGGTTAGAATCAATGCCACCATTAAAGACAGCGACATGGCCGCAACCAAAGTGATAGAAAACTGGCGATAGATCACGCCAGTCGATCCACCAAAAAAGGCCATTGGAATAAAGACTGCGGTTAAGACCAAAGTAATCCCGATCAGTGCCCCACTAATTTCCTGCATGGATTCCAGGGCCGCGTCTTTGGCGGACAGTTGCTTTTCATGCATCAATCGTTCAACGTTTTCCACCACAACAATCGCATCATCCACCAACAGACCGATCGCCAGAACCAGCGCAAATAAGGTTAAGGTGTTGATACTCATACCCAGTGCATACAGCACCGCCATGGTACCCAAAATCACCACTGGAACAGTCACGGTAGGAATCAAAGTGGCACGCCAGTTCTGCAAGAAAATGAACATCACAATGATGACCAAGATCACGGCTTCGATCAGGGTTTTGATCACTTCTTTAATTGATTCTTGTACAAAAGGCGTATTGTCACGTGGGTAAGCAATTTTATAGCCTTCAGGCAATTGCTGGGAAATACGGGCAATTTCAGCCTTAATCAGATTAGAGGTGGCAATGGCATTGGCCCCTGAGGCCAGTGAAATACCCAGACCTGCTGATGGATAACCATTATTGGTACTATAAGATTGATAATTTTCAGCACCCAGTTCCACCCGCGCAATATCTTTCAAATAAATAAAGCTGCCGGCACGATCCGATTTGACAATAATATTCTGGAATTCTTCCACGGTTTTTAGCCGTGAACCTGAAGTAACTTTGGCATTCAGGTATTGCTCGTCTATGGCTGGAAGATCACCAATCGCACCAGCAGCGACCTGAGTATTCTGGGCTTCAATCGCAGCACGCACATCACTTGGCATCAGGTTATATTGTTTTAATTTTGCCGGATTCAGCCAGATCCGCATCGCATATTGTGAACCAAAAACATCCACCTCACCAATGCCTTCAATCCGGGAAATGTCCTGTTCCAGATGGGTCATCAGATAGTCGGAAAGTTCAATATTGTTGCTGCGCCCCGACTCATCATACAGGCTGATCACCATATGGGTATCACCGAGCGATTTAAAGACATTAACGCCTTGGCGTTGTACATCTTCCGGTAATCGGTTTAGTACCCCATTAATCGCATTTTGTACCTGCACCTGTGCAGTATCCGGATCGGTACCATTCTCAAAGCTAATGCTGACCCGGCTGCGTCCTGAAGAATCACTACTCGAACTGAAATACAGCAGATGATCAATGCCTTTGATTTGCTGTTCCAGCACTTGGGTCACGCTTTCTTCCACAGTTTCCGCAGAAGCGCCGCTATAAGTTGCTGCCACCGTTATCCTTGGCGGGGCAATGTCCGGATAACGTTCCACTGGCAGGTTCATCACTGCGAACAAGCCGATTGCCATGACAACAATCGCCAGTACCCCAGCAAAGATCGGGCGGTGGATAAAAAATTTAGACAGCATAAGTCCGGGTCACTTTTAATTAAATAGGGGTACATTGATGCAGAACATAAGCATGCTATATCTAAATATTCAGTGACATAGCACTAGAAGGCAAGAAGTAAACACATAAAAGCTGCGATAAAAACCAATCATGGAGAAATTATGGATAATCCCTCTTGAGCACGTTCTTGAGATTGCTCTTCCCTATTTATTAATAGCATTTTTCCAAACAAAAAACCCTGCAGATGCAGGGTTTTTTGGTGAATCAATTGAGCGAATTAAGCGCTGAACTGGTTCATTGTGTTTTTAGAATCATCACCAGCTTTCAATGCATTGTCACCAGCGAAGATTTCTTTGTGGTCATCACCGATGTCAGAACCAGCCATTGCTTGGTGTTTAACACATGCGATACCGCCGCGGATTTCTTTACGTTGTACGCCAGCAACATAAGCCAACATACCTTCAGTACCGAAGTAACCTTGAGCAAGCTCATGCGTAGAAAGCGCAGCTGTGTGGTAAGTCGGAAGTGTGATCAAGTGATGGAACACACCCGCTTCACGAGCAGCATCAGCTTGGAATGTACGAACTTTTTCGTCAGCTTCAGCAGCTAGTTCAGTTGCATCGTACTCAGCGCTCATTAACTTAGCACGGTCGTAAGCAGAAACGTCTTTACCTTCAGCAACCCAACGGTCATACGCTTGTTGACGGAAGTTTAAAGTCCAGTTGAACGAAGGCGAGTTGTTATAAACAAGTTTCGCATTTGGAACTGTTTCACGTACACGATTAACCATGTGAGCAATTTCAGCAACGTTAGGCGTCGCAGTTTCGATCCAAAGAAGGTCAGCACCGTTTTGTAGGCTAGTTACACAGTCAAGTACAACGCGGTCGATTTGCGTGCCTTCACGGAACTGGTATAGACCAGAAGCAAGACGTTTAGGACGGTGAAGTTTACCATCACGCTTGATCAGGATTTCGTCTTCTTGCGCTTCTGAAATGTCGATTTCAGTTGTGTCTAAGTAGCTAATGTATTGAGAAGCGATGTCGCCTGGCTCTTTAACCACTGGGATTTTTTGAGTCAAGTCAGCGCCTTCAGAGTCAGTACGTGCAACGATGATACCGTCGTCAAGACCCATTTCCAGGAATGCATAGCGAAGAGCGTGGATTTTCGCGATAAAGTCTTCGTGTGGAACTGTTACTTTACCAGCTTGGTGACCACATTGTTTCGCGTCAGAAACTTGGTTTTCGATTTGTAGTGCACAAGCACCCGCTTCGATCATTTTCTTAGCAAGAAGGTAAGTCGCTTCTTCGTTACCGAAACCAGCGTCGATGTCCGCAATAATTGGCACAACGTGAGTTTGGAAGTTGTCGATTTGTGAAGTGATTTCAGCTGCTTTAGCAGTGTCGCCCGCTTCTTGTGCTTTTTTAAGGGCACGGAACAAGTCGTTTAATTCTTTCGCGTCAGCTTGACGTAAGAAAGTGTAGATTTCTTCGATCAATGCAGGAACAGAAGTTTTTTCGTGCATTGATTGGTCAGGAAGTGGACCGAATTCTGAACGAAGCGCTGCAACCATCCAACCAGAAAGGTAGATGTAGCGACGTTCAGTTGTACCGAAGTATTTTTTGTTCGCAATCATTTTTTGTTGCGCGATGAAACCGTGCCAGCAACCTAGTGATTGAGTGTATTTGCTAGAGTCTGCATCATAAGCAGCCATATCACGACGCATAATTGCCGCTGTATATTTCGCAATGTCTAAACCAGTTTTGAAACGGTTTTGAAGTTGCATACGCGCAGCATCTTCAGGACTGATGTCTGCCCAAGTGTTACCGAATTTCGCTTTTAATTCGCGGATTGCATCAATCGCTGTTTGGTATGTAGTCATGATATATTCCTGTAATAATATTAGGATTTTTCTGCAACGAACCGCTCAAATCACACCCTCAATGACTTGTTCAGATTTTCGACGATCCGTTGGGATAGCTAAAGATTAGTGGGCTTATGAAAATTAATCCAATAGTCTGCAAGAATCTTCAGTATTTATTTAAAAAATGAGTAGATCAAAGTCTTAGTACAATCTTAATTAATTAAATTAAATCGCTGTTTTATATATATTTATTTAAAAATAAAAATGAATAAAATTTCCGCATGTTGCTTAAAAATAATTCATTAGACTTAAGTCTGGATATGGGTTTTATGTCCTTTTATTTTTAAAAAATGCTGATCTTTGATGATTTATTCAACTCAAGGAATTCTTGATTTAGTTTACTTTTCACTCAAATCTTGAATGCAAGAACAGCCTTTCTCATGTTCTTTTAAACCGAAAATATGGTTTTCATCCCAATCTATAAAAAAGGCTAAATGATGATCCATTTAACGTACATCTTTTTTCTTATGTACACTCGAAATAATGGAGCTTAAGCCTGTGTTAATTCTGTAAACTTTATCAGTGAGCACATGGCTTTTTTCATCGGCGCTTTACACAAGGCCCGGCAATTATGGCATAATCATCATAATTTCTTGTATTTATTTTCGGTATTTCTTTTATGAATCTGGAGCGGGTCGATCTCAATCTATTAATTTATCTTGATGTACTTCTTCGCGAAAAAAATGTCACACGTGCAGCAGAACAATTGGGTGTTACCCAGCCTGCCATGAGTAATATTTTACGCCGATTACGCAATTTATTTAATGATCCCCTCCTGATCCGTTCTTCTGAAGGCATGACTCCGACCGAACGTGCTTTAGAATTACAGCCCCGCATTCGGGATGCGCTCGCTGATCTGTCGATGATCCTGGAACCACGTACCGAGTTCCGTCCATATACCTCAAATCGTGTCTTCCGGATCATGACCTCGGATTATGCGGAAGCAACGCTGGTTCCGCGTCTGGTCAAAGCCTTACGTTCAGAAGCACCGAATGTGGTATTGGATTTTCTGACGCCAAGTGACGTGTCGTATCGTGACATGGAACAAGGCAAGGTCGATCTGGCAATTAACCGCTTTAATGAGATTCCGCAAAGTTTTCATCAGGTTCTGGTCTGGCGCGACAGCTTTTCTTGTCTTTTAAATAACAAGCATCCTGCCGCAAGCAACCTGAACTTAAAAAGCTATTTGGATGCACAGCATATCTGGGTTTCTAAAACCGGTATGGGTGTTGGCTTCGGGGTAAATCCTGAAAAACAGGCCGGTTTAGGCTGGATCGATCAGGCTTTAGAACGTATTGGCCAGAAACGTAAAATCTCCGTCTTTACCCGTCACTATCAAATGCCGGGATTATTGGCTGCCAATGTAGATCTGATCGCAACACTGCCTTCACGCATCGCACGTCTGCAAGCCAAGAATCACAATTTAATTCTCAAAGACCCTCCGTTTTATATTCCTGAATTTGAATTGAAAATGGCATGGTGTCCTTTATTGCATCATCATCCGGCGCATCGCTGGTTACGTCAGCTGATTTTATATGTCGCCCGCCAGATGATTGAAGAAGAAAACCGTGAATTCCTGAGCAATAATTCTCAATTTTCACATTATTAAACTCAAAATCTTCTAAATTCTTATTTTTTAAGATTATACTTCGAAGACTTGAGATGTCATTGTTACACCTCAAGTCTTTTTTTGTGTTAAAAATATCCCAAGATACTATTCATCCACAGGTGGATTTGTGAGCCTCTTACAAAATATTGTGATTATCTTAATACTCATCACGGGGGCCGGTTTTTTATCTTTAACTGAAATCGCCCTCGCTGGTGCCCGTAAAGTCAAACTCAAAATTCTGGCTGAGTCGGGTGATCATCGCGCTCAAAAAGTTTTAGATCTACAAGAAAATTCTGCAGACTTCTTTGCAGCCTCCCAAATTGGTTTAAATGCAGTTGCCATTCTTGGTGGTATTTTAGGTGAAGGTGCCTTCCGTCCTTATATTTATAATTTTGTTTCCCGCTTTTACCAAGGACCTTGGGCTGACAATATCAGCTTTGCGCTTTCCTTTACGGTCGTCACTTCATTATTTATTTTATTTGCAGACCTGATGCCGAAACGTCTGGCCATGATTGCGCCAGAAAAGATCGCAGTCTCAGTCATCGAGCCAATTCAGATTTTCATTAAAGTCTGCAAACCTTTGGCTTGGTTTATCAATGCGATTGCCAACATGCTGTTCCGTCTGTTTAAAGTAAATACTATTCGTGATGACAATATTACTTTTGATGATATTTCTGCAGTGATGGATGCCGGTGCACAGGCAGGCGTGCTCCAGAAACAGGAACACCATTTCATTGAAAACGTATTCGAGCTGGAAGAACGTAACGTGCCTTCGAGTATGACCACACGTGAAAATGTGGTGTTCTTCACCTTAAATGAACCGGAAGAAAGTATTCGGCAAAAGCTGGCGGAATACCCCTATTCCAAGTTTCTGGTATGTAGCAATGACATTGACAGTGTGATTGGCTATGTCGACGCCAAAGACATTCTGGTGCGTATTCTGAACAACCAGTCGCTGCTGCAACTCAATGAAAATACCATCCGTAATGTCCTGACTATTCCTGACACTTTGACCTTATCGGAAGTTCTGGACCGTTTCCGTTCCACCAAGGAAAAGTTTGCCGTCGTCATTAATGAATATGCGCTGGTCGTTGGCGTGATTACCCTTTCTGATATTATGATTACCGTGATGGGTGACTGGGTGACGCCTATTGAAGCCGATCAGCAAATTATTAAACGTGACAATAATTCCTGGCTGATTGAAGGCAGCACGCCGATTGAAGACATCAAGCATGCGCTTGAAATTGATGAAATGCCTGATGATGAGAACTATGAAACCATTGCTGGCTTCATGATGTATAAATTACGCAAGATTCCACGTCCTGCAGATGCCGTGATATTTGGTGCTTATAAGTTTGAAGTGGTGGATGTCGATCATTTTAAAATTGACCAGTTGCTGGTGACCCGCCTAATCGAAACCAATTCAGTTATTCAAGAAGAATCAGATTAATCTGGTTCTTCTTTTTAGCCCTCTATTCAAAAAATTATTCTAATAAAAAAATCCATAAGGTGAGTGATGAATATTTCTGCATTATTGGCATGTCTGTTTTTTTATTCAGCCCTGTATTTGTTTTACTTCTTCTTTGCCAAACAACAGAATCCCCTGCTTTTACTCGCAGCCATCATTCTGATGGTTTTAACAGTTTTCATTATTCCCTACCCGCATGAATGTCGCCGTCAAGGTTTCGACTCGACCTTGAGATTTGGAGAGTATTTTTATTGGCCATTAATCACGTGGTGGCGTTTATTTATTCTGCCCATTAGCTGGCTGATTGCACTGATATATCGTGATTAAAAAAGCACCTTTGGGTGCTTTTTTTTAGATCTAGTTATAGCTTAGATTTTTGCTAATAAAGCCTCAAGAACGGCTTGATAGTGAATCTGGATATCATCTTCTAAAATTTTGTAGGCATTATCGAATTGCACCATTGGCCAGCCTTCTTTCCAGAATGGGAAAATATTATGCAGGTCATGGGTGACAATGGCATCTTCACGCACAATTGCTTGGGCAATTTGTGACAGCACTTGCGCAGTTTCAGCGCCATCAATCGCCATATAATCAATACCGCGCGCTTTTAAAATACGGATTCGGTCTTTTTTATAACGGATTTTTTTGATTTGTGCTGCATTCAGACCCAAAGCCAAAGATACGGCTTCGACAAATTTGTCTTCAAATGACTGATTCAATGCTACTAAGGCTGCTTTATGCGCTTCCTGACGACCAGCTTTACCACCCTGACGAATTGCTGCTTGCGCCTCAGTATTTAGCTCATCCTTTTTCATACTTTGCAGGATGTCTAAAATTTCGATGTCGCTTAACGCCTGAGGAGATTGATCAGTCATAAACTGTCCTTAAAAAAATAAATCTTGAATCGGCTATTTTCGCATAATTCGTGGCTAAAAAATCAAAATCTTCATGATTAAAACAGCGCTACGACCTGAAACTGCATTTCTTCTGCGATTTTGCGCAAAATCGACTATAGTGCTTCATCTATATATTAAATTAATCTCTGGATGACGCCCCCTACGCAAGTGACTTTGTTGCTGCAGCAACTTAAGCGCCAATATCCGACTGCATTTAAAGGAAATTACCTGTTTTACAGTCAGATTAAAATCCGTGGAATCTGGGATAAAGCCAAGCTCTTCATTCCTTGGGCCTTGGCCGCCATGATTTTTGTTCCCATCAGTTTGATGTTAGGAGATCTGGTACAGCAATCTTTTGTGCAAATCAGTGAATTTCAGGCACAGAGTTATGCCATTTTGGCCATTCTACTGTTCCTGATGTTGAGTCAGACCTTGATTCTGTACCAGATTCAGCATTCTTCTTATTCGCTGTATCAGTTATTACGGCATACTCCAATCAAGATGGCTATTGTGATTCTATTGCAAGCCTTAAATCCGGTCTTTATACAAAGCAGTTTGCTGATGTGGAGCTTATTCTTCTTTGGCGTGAGCTTTGGCTTTGTGCGCTTTTATCGGGAAAATTTATTCAAGGAAAATAGCAAAAATACTGAGCACTATCAGCTACAACAATTACGTAAAATCTGTTTTTGGGCTTATAAACAGACCTGTCTGATCCGACTAAAATTACGTTTTTATTCAAGCCATGATCCTCGGCATGCCGAACTAAAACAGCAATTAAATCACTTTGCCGGGTTATATACGCGGCTACTGAAATATGAGCATCAATATTGTAAAACGATCAAGCATCTAGATGTCGACAGCTATCTGGATGAGAATTCATAGTTCCCTCTATCATTTTTCATTGGTCGTCTTAAAGATCTGCAAATATTGACTTTTAAAAAACGTTGATTTGCTGGTTTTTAGAATAGAAGCTACGGAATTGCTTGAAAAGAAAGCAATCATTTCGGAATTTGCTTGCCAAGCTTTATTTCGTCCTCTATTATTGCGCACATGCCCGAGTGGTGAAATCGGTAGACACAGGGGATTTAAAATCCCCCGCCCACAAAGCGTGCCAGTTCGAGTCTGGCCTCGGGCACCATTTTAATATTTATTAAAATGGTGCAATAAAAAATCCAGCATTAGGCTGGTTTTTTTGTGCCTGCATTTTATTCTTTTAACGCGAAATCCCCATGTCAGAATTAAAACACTTCGATCTCGCTACATTACAATTACGTCATCCAGACGCTTTTTTCCTGAAGCTGCGTTATAGCCGCTTCAAATTTAATGCCCTGCAAAATATCCAGTTTGTTATCGCGATTAATTTACTGTCTCTTCTGGTCTGTATAGCCTGTAGTATCAGCTCAGTATTTCTGGAATATTATTTTTTTAAAAATGCCACGATTGCCTTTAATGTCACCTTAATTGTACTGATGGCACTACTGTATCCCTATATCTGGTATGCACAATATCAGGCGAAATTCAGCTCCAAAGCCTATAGTCAGCATTTGCAAAACTGTCTCTATCTGCAAATTCCAATTTTTCTATGCTTATTGCTCAACCTTTATCTGATTCATTCGGATGTGCTGGTTATTATCAGCATGATCATTTTAGCGCTTTCCTCTTTTGGCGCTGTGACCTTGGAACCTTTATTTAAAAGTTCCTGTAGCGCGATTGACCAAATCAGGTTGCAGAAACTCCGGCAACTGGCTTTTTGGGCTTATCAACAGTCCAGATCTAAAACACCACAACAGATTCAAGGTCAGTTGAATCTGCAGGCTTATTATCAAAACCTTTATCAGCAATGCATGAATGAAGAGCAACAATTACTCGGCTCGATTCGCTTTAATAGCTTTAAAGATTATTTCAACAGACAATAAAAAACCCTGCAGCTGCAGGGTTTTCTTAAATCACCATTCACGATTGTTAATTAGCTCTTCCATTTCAATCTCGAACAGGCCGTGCTCTTGCACCACCATCATCATGGCTTCAGCAATATAATCAGCAGCAGTATCATCCAGAGATGAATCCAGATCTTCAAACTGAGGTTTCATGACATTAATATCAGCCACAGTCAGATTGGCAAGCTGATAAATCTCTTGATCTGACAAACCTGATTTAGCGACTTTTTGGGCAAAACGTTCAATGTGTTGCTTAATTTCAGCAACCAGAATATCGGGATAATACTCATCATCGAACATGGGGAGAAGTAAATCTGCAAACATTACAGGCACTCTAAAGGATGACTATCTAATCTAAGCGTGCCTATATAGCATATTGTTGCTTAAAAGCCAAACAACATTGCCAATGTAGGGATTTCCCAGCCTCGCTTTCTAAGCCATTTGCATGGCTTGCCAGACTTTAATCGCATCGGCTGTAGCCTTAACATCATGTGCCCGTACCATACATGCACCCTGCTGAATACTCAACAAATGCGCTGTTGCCGAACCTATTGCACGCTCTTGCGGTGCTGCACCATCTAGAACTGTCCCAATAAAGCGTTTACGAGATAAAGCAGACAAAATCGGATAGCCCATTTCTGTCAGTTTATAAAACTCTTGCAACAGCTTGAGATTTTGCTGGGCATTTTTAGCGAAACCAAAACCTGGATCAATCATGATATTTTCCGCTTTCACTCCCACATCCAAGGCATCCTGAACGCGTTGGGATAACTCACGAATCACATCAGCAGTGACATCTTCATATTGATCCAGATTGTTCATGGTGGTCGGTTCACCGCGCATATGCATGATGATCACTGGAATATTCAGCTCTGCTGCGGTCTGCAATGCATTCGGCCGAGTCAAAGCACGGACATCATTCCAGATATGCGCTCCGGCCTGAACTGCTGCGCGTATGACTTCAGGTTGCGACGTATCAATCGAGAGAATGATATTATGTTTGGATAAAGCTTCAACCACAGGCACCACGCGGCGAATTTCTTCCTCCACTTCTACTGCTGCTGCACCTGGACGGGTCGATTCACCCCCAATGTCGATGACGGTTGCGCCTTCAGCCATCATTTCCAGTGCGCGGGCGACTGCATCTTCTTTTTGATTATGCCGGCCACCATCACTAAAAGAATCCGGGGTGACATTGAGAATCCCCATTACATGCGGCTGGGATAAGTCCAATTTTAAATCACCAAATGTCCATACATGTGGTAACAAAGGCATCAGCTGCATGATTCAATACTCACTTAAAATAACCCCGATATTGTCTTATGGATAGTTAATTAAAGCAAAGATGAATAAGGCCAGGACCTAGATTTCGAAGTAATTATTTCGGGAATATTGCATCATCTTAGTTTGTAATAATGTTTTCACATCTGACCATTCACTTTCTAAAATACTATAGATGTAGCTATCTCGAATAGTGTGTCCATCTTTACGCAGCATATGACACCTGATAATGCCATCCCGCTTGGCACCTATTGCTTCAATCGCTTTCTGGCTAGGAAGATTCAAGTGATCAGTTCGAAAGCCGACCACCTGAGCATTTAAATTTTCAAAAGCATGTCTTAACAAGAGATACTTACATGCGCGATTTACATAAGCTCTGTGATAGCGCTTGGCATACCAGGTATAACCAATTTCAAAACGTGGAATTTCCGCTTTAATATCATGATAACTGGTGGTTCCAATTGCTTGGCCGGAGTTTAAATCAATCACAGCAAAAGCCATCCTTTCACCTTGAGCTTGCTGTTCAAAAGCCTGAGTAAAATATTTTTTTAAGTTAGGCAGATAAGGCACTGAGTTATATAAAACCTCACCTAAATTTTCTTCAGCGCATGCGATAGCTAAATCAGAAAAATGCTCCCAGCTCAACGGTTCAAGACGAAGCTGGTAAACACTGGATTCCAGAACAGGCATATTCATTTTTATTTTCTTATTCATTTTTAATAGCTCAATATAACACTCAAAAAGATATGACAAAAATGACAAGCATAAAAAAACCACCCGAAGGTGGTTTTTTTTATTGAGCTTAGTTCGCTGGCAATGGCGGAGGAGTCAGCGGACCATCATCTGGCGTTACATCAATCACAGGATTATCTGCAACATAGACTTTTGGTGGCTGAGGCTCACGACCTTCCATGATGTCACGGATTTGATCACGATCAATGGTTTCCCATTCCATCAAGGCTTTCACCATCGCATGGGCAATATCTTTTTTGCTTTCCAAGATATCGCGTGCGATTTTATATTGCTCATCTAGAATTCGACGAATTTCACGATCGACTTCTAGTTGTGTGGTTTCCGAAATACTGCGGCTACCAATACTGCCCATGAAAGATTGCTGTGCATCTTCTTCATAGACCATGACACCGAGTTTGTCCGACATACCATATTTGGTCACCATCGCACGTGCCATTTTGGTTGCACGTTCGAAGTCATTTGAAGCGCCGGTCGACATCTGGTTAATGAAGACTTCTTCAGCAATACGGCCACCAAACAAAATCGAAAGTTCATTCAACATTTTGTCTTTATAATGGCTAGTCTGGTCAAATTCAGGCAGCTGCCAGGTGACACCTAAAGCCCAGCCACGCGGCATGATCGTCACTTTATGCACAGGATCTGTACCTGGCAAGCTTTCAGCAACAATTGCATGACCTGCTTCATGATAAGCTGTCGCGCGACGCTCTTCATCACGAAGTACCATCGATTTACGCTCAGGACCCATATACAGCTTGTCTTTCGCATCTTCGAAGTCATGCATATCGACGGTGTTCTTGTTACGGCGTGCAGCAAACAGAGCAGCTTCATTCACTAGGTTTGCCAATTGCGCACCCGAGAAGCCCGGTGTACCACGTGCAAGAACTTTAACATCCACACCTGTCACTGAAGGCAATTTTTTCAAATGTACATTCAGGATTTGTTCACGACCTTTAATGTCTGGCAAACCAACCACAACTTGACGGTCAAAACGGCCTGGACGAAGAAGTGCTTTATCCAGTACATCTGCACGGTTGGTTGCAGCAATCACGATAATGCCTTCATTGCCCTCAAAGCCGTCCATTTCAACTAGCATCTGGTTCAGTGTCTGTTCACGTTCATCGTGACCACCACCGGTACCTGAACCACGGTGACGACCGACTGCATCAATCTCATCAATAAAGATGATACATGGTGCATGACGTTTCGCCTGTTCGAACATGTCACGAACACGGGATGCACCGACACCGACAAACATCTCAACGAAGTCAGAACCTGAAATACTAAAGAATGGAACTTTCGCTTCACCGGCAATGGCTTTGGCAAGTAGGGTTTTACCCGTACCTGGAGGACCGACCATTAACACACCACGTGGAATACTCGCACCCAGACGTTTAAATTTGGTTGGATCTTTCAGGAAATCTACGATTTCAACGACTTCTTGCTTGGCTTCGTCACAACCAGCAACATCAGTGAAAGTGACTTTAATCTGGTCTTCAGACAGCATTTTGGCTTTAGATTTACCAAAACTCATTGGGCCGTTTTTACCACCTGCACCGCCACCCATGTTGCGCATAAAGAACATGAATAACAAAATGATTAAAAGTACAGGGAAACTTGCAATAAGCAACTGCATGAGCAAGCCTTGACGTTGTGGTGCTTCACCTTCAACCACAACATTATTTTTAATCAGGCTTGGCATCAGTTCAGGATCCTGAACTGCCGGACGGATACTTTCAAACTCTGAACCGTTCGATTTTTCGCCACGGATTCTTTCGCCGTCAATCACAACTTGTTTAATTTGGCCAGCATTGACCGCGGCAACAAACTCTGAGTAGTTCATTGTAGTCGGTTGATTGCGGTCACTGACGTTGCTGAAGATTAACACCAGCACACCCAGTATCACGAGCCACAATACGGCATTCTTAAAAAGATCGCTCAAAGCTTTATTCCCATTCCAATCTAATTTGATCATGCCCTGTTCAGGGTGACCTTAATACTTAAGCTGTAAATCAACTTACAATTATCTGAAAACGTACAAAATGCACAATTTTTAACGACTTGGCAAGTAGACTTATTTTAAAGCCTTCTTACGTCCCTGCCCGATCAGGAAAACTTCCTTGGAGCGAGCACGTGATGCCAAAGGTTTAGATGTTTTCAGAACATCAAAACTATCAACCACTTGCTTACGGAATTCGTCAAAACCTGAACCTTGGAAAACTTTTACCACAAATTGACCTTTAGGGCCTAGCACCTTGTTGGCAAAATCCAGTGCAAGTTCACACAAGTAAATCTGACGCGGTTGATCTACAGCCTTATTACCTGATGTATTGGGGGCCATATCTGAAATTACAACGTCTACAGTACGACCATCTAAAATTTCTAACAATTGCTGGAAGACTTCTTCTTCGCGAAAGTCACCTTGCAAGAAAGTCACATCAGGTAATGCATCCATTGGTAAAATGTCAGATGCAATCAATAAACCTTTGGCGCCGACCAACTTACCGGCGATTTGTGACCAACTCCCGGGAGCTGCACCCAAGTCGACCACGGTCATGCCGGGTTTGATGATCTTGTACTTTTCTTGCATTTCTAAGAGCTTATATGCTGCACGCGCACGATAGCCGTCCTTTTGTGCCTTTTTCACATAAGGATCGTCTAAATGCTCTCTCATCCAATCACGACTACTTTTAGATAACTTTTGGTTGGTAATGCGTGTAGCCATAACTCTCTAAATAAAAAAACGTCTAATTATTAATTGTACGTGAAAAAGACATATTTTGCAGTATACATGTGTATCTAAATCTAGGAGTTTTGCTCGTTATGAAGAGATATTGGAAATGATTATTTCCTGATAATTTAAAGCGTTTGTTTTTTGCTTTTGCTATACTAAGCCGTTTTAAAATTCAGGTTATCTCTCATGGCGTCTTTATCTATTCAGGAACGTAAGCGTTTACGTCAAATCGGACATGCTTTAAACCCGGTCGTTATGCTGGGTGACAAAGGCCTGACTGAAAATGTCATCGAAGAATTGGCACGTGCTTTAAACGATCACGAACTGATTAAAGTAAAAATCGTAGCTGAAGATCGTGAAGCGCGTGCAGCATTGATTGCTGAAATTTCAGAAGCGACTGGTGCCGAAGTAGTTCAAACTATTGGTAAAATTGCGCTGCTTTACAAGAAAGCTGCGAAACAAAACCAAAAATTGTCCAACCTTGTCCGTTTCGCTCATCTGTCTAACTAAGTACAGGACTTATGGCAAGTTACGAACTTAGCGCATTTGATCGCCGTTTTCAGGCCATCTCTCTGGTTGCCGCCATTGAACAGCAAGGCCCATGCAATTTAAATGTGGGCTTCTGGATCCGTGATCCCAATCAGTACATCTTGTGGCCCGACATGGTGACGGCACATCCCCGTCAGGATTTCCTGTGGGAACAGACCTGCTTTGAAATTTTTATTGGGGTTCAGGGCGAAGATTTTTATCGTGAGATTAATCTTTCCCCCTCTCAGGCCTGGCAGGCTTATCAATTTGAAGAATACCGTTATCCTGAAGATATGCCACCGCAAGCTGCGGATGATATTGAGCTGAATCAGCTCAAACGTACGCATTATGGTCTTAATGTCAGTGTGGATCTGACTGATTTTATGGCAACACATAAACTGAAATGGGAAAACTTGTTCCTGGGTTTATCTGCTGTTTTAAAAACCTCACAAGGTGATCAATACTATGCCATGCAGCATAGTAGTCCTCAGGCAGATTTTCATAATAAACGTGACTGGTTGCATGTGTTTTAAATAGATTGACGCTGTGCATCAACTATTTAAATGTGTGGCAGGCGAATACAACGTGAGACTTAAAGTCTCACGTTTTTGTTTGTCGCTCAACAATGATTGATCCTCTGTATAATTATTTTAGATTTTTTATTGTTTTCAACGTTCATATTTTAATGATGTAGATGATGCTGCTCCTGAATAGATTTCACAGCAGCATAAAGAATAAAAGCAAAAGTAATGATCATCAGAAGAATGGTCCCAAACACCAGTCCCAGCACTCCCAAACATAATACGATTACACCCAGATAAAGTATGCGCCCCAATCCGCTTTCCAGATTCAGTAGCATGATCAATATCAGTAAAATAAGTACACCTACAAAATGCTGTTGCATCGTGACCCCCTTTAATTGTTATTGTGAGTCCGTTTTGCTGCATAAAGACAAAGGAGAACATTTGATTGTTCTCCTTTTTAAATAGCGGCCTTTCAGCGCAGCCTAACTTTTCAGCTCAGGACTTTTGTCCGAGCTCTCTGTTTTCACCACGGGTTTGACTTTTTTCAGTACTTCAATGGTACTGTCCTTAGAACGTTTAAAAGTATCGGTCAGATGTTCCTTATGCTTGGTCGAAATCTGACTGACATCCTCTTTCAACTCTTTACCCAGATTAGATAAGTCTTCGAAGACAGCGTTGAATTCTGTCTTGATAAAGCTTTTCAGTTCAGTTAATTCTTTCTGCGAACCGAAAATCTGCTCCTTCAAAGTATCAATACGCTGTAACACCTCCTGCTTAAATTGACGCAATTGTTCCTGCACAGTGTCGCTTAACTGCTTGGCTTCAACTTCAAGCTTTTCCTTACTTTCCTCGATGGTTCCAATTGCCTGATCTTTAGCCTCGACTGCTACTTTTTCAAGCTTCTCGGCAGTTTCAGTTACCACGCTCGGAGTGATTTTTTTAGATGTAGTAGATTTAGGTGCTGTAGCCATTTGTCTTGTTCCTATTGTTATATCGACTAAGCTATATTAGTAGATTTGATAAAAATTAAGATTTGATTTGTCTGACAATTATTAATTGCTTACATTTTTTCACATTGCTTACAAAACAGACTTCCATGCAAAAAGCAAGCCATTTATCTCATACTTTCGCTGCAAAGCCGTTGGACTTTAGGGGTCATTCTGCGTATAATGCCGTGTTAAGTTCAAGCGAGCAGACATAGGAGGGTAGGTTTAAAAAATAGCCTTCCTTTTTTTTCGTCTTCTCGCTTTTTTACAGCCTAAATTTCAGGAGCTTTGGTTTGAGCACCCCAGCAATTTTAGCCCTTGCCGACGGAACTATCTTTAAAGGTACTTCGATTGGCGCATCGGGTAGTACGACTGGTGAAGTCGTTTTCAACACTGCCATGACTGGCTATCAAGAAATTTTGACTGACCCGAGTTATGCACAGCAACTTGTGACACTGACTTACCCACATATCGGTAACACAGGCTGTAATGAAGAAGACGCTGAATCAGGTCGTATTCATAAGGTTTGGGCGAACGGATTGATCATTCGTGACCTGCCTTTACTGCACAGTAACTTCCGTTCAACCCAATCATTAGCTGAATATTTGGTACAACACAATGTTGTGGCAATTGCGGATATCGACACGCGTAAATTGACACGTATCTTACGTGACAAAGGTGCGCAAAATGGCTGTATCCTTGCTGGCGAAAATATCACTGAAGTTGAAGCGCTTGAAAAAGCACGTGCATTTGGTGGTTTAAACGGTTTAGACCTGGCAAAAGAATGTTGCGACCCTGAAGGTTTTGAATGGACTGAAGGCTCTTGGACATTAGGCAAAGGTTTCTCTCAACCAGAAGCTAAATTCCATGTTGTTGCATACGATTACGGTGTCAAAACCAACATCTTACGTATGCTCGCAGACCGCGGTTGTAAACTGACTGTTGTGCCGGCGCAAACTCCTGCTGCTGATGTACTTGCACTGAATCCAGATGGCGTGTTCCTTTCGAACGGTCCTGGTGATCCGGCTGCATGTGACTACGCAATTGAAGCTGTAAAAACAATTGTAGAAACCACTGAAATTCCAGTATTTGGTATCTGCCTGGGTCACCAGATCCTTGCGCTTGCAAGTGGTGCTAAAACCTTAAAAATGCCTCACGGCCACCACGGTGCGAACCATCCTGTACAAAATCTTGATAACGGTACAGTGATGATTACTTCTCAAAACCATGGCTTCGCAGTCGATGAAAGCAATCTGCCTGATGTGTTGCGTGTAACGCATCGCTCACTGTTTGATGGCACCAACCAAGGTATCCATCGTACAGACAAACCTGCGTTCAGCTTCCAGGGTCACCCTGAAGCAAGCCCGGGTCCACATGACTGCGCACCATTGTTCGATCATTTCATCGAACTTATCGAAGCATCTAAGAAGTAATTAAGGAAGCATCATGGCTAAACGTACTGACATTAAAAGCATCTTGATTATTGGTGCTGGTCCGATTGTCATCGGTCAAGCATGTGAGTTTGACTACTCAGGTGCTCAAGCATGTAAAGCCCTTCGTGAAGAAGGCTACCGCGTTATTTTGGTCAACTCGAACCCAGCGACCATCATGACCGACCCAACCATGGCAGATGCAACTTATATTGAGCCAATTACTTGGCAAACTGTTGCAGCAATTATTGAGAAAGAACGCCCAGACGCTGTTCTTCCGACCATGGGTGGTCAAACTGCATTGAACTGTGCCCTTGCCCTCGATGAGCACGGCATTTTAGAAAAATTCAATGTTGAATTAATCGGTGCAACCAAAGAAGCGATTGAAAAAGCTGAAGACCGCAAACTGTTTGACCAGGCAATGCGTAAAATTGGTCTTGAATGTCCAAAAGCTGACGTTGCTGAGTCAATGGAACATGCTTTAGAAATTCAAGCACGTTTCGGCTTCCCAGTGATTATCCGTCCATCATTCACCATGGGTGGTTCTGGTGGCGGTATCGCTTACAACAAAGAAGAATTCATCGAAATTTGTGAACGCGGTTTCGATCTTTCTCCGACTAAACAATTATTGATCGATGAATCTTTAATTGGTTGGAAAGAGTACGAGATGGAAGTTGTTCGTGACAAAAACGACAACTGTATCATCGTATGTACGATTGAAAACTTTGACCCAATGGGCGTACACACTGGTGACTCAATCACTGTTGCTCCTGCGCAAACATTGACAGACAAAGAATTCCAACTTCTACGTAACGCATCTTTAGCTGTACTACGTGAAATTGGCGTAGAAACAGGTGGTTCTAACGTACAGTTCGGTATTTGTCCAAATACTGGTCGTATGGTTGTGATCGAGATGAACCCACGTGTATCACGTTCATCTGCCCTTGCCTCTAAAGCAACTGGTTTCCCAATTGCAAAAATCGCTGCGAAATTAGCGGTTGGTTACACGCTTGATGAGTTGAAAAACGACATCACTGGCGGTACAACACCTGCATCGTTTGAACCTGCAATTGACTACGTAGTTACTAAGATTCCTCGTTTCAACTTCGAGAAATTCCCACAAGCTGACGCAACGCTTACAACTCAGATGAAATCTGTCGGTGAAGTAATGGCGATTGGTCGTAACTTCCAGGAATCTGTACAAAAAGCCCTTCGTGGTCTTGAAGTGGGTGCTTCTGGTTTTGACGAAAAAATTGAAGTGGGTGCTGAAGGCGCGCGCGACAAAATCTTGCAAGAACTTAAAGTGCCAGGTCCAGAGCGTATCTGGTACGTGGGCGATGCATTCCGTCACGGCTTTACTTTAGACGAAGTATTCGCTGCAACGAACATTGACCGCTGGTTCTTGATTCAAATCGAGGACATCATCAAAACTGAAAACCAAATCAAAACTTTAGGTTTTGGCGACTTGAATGCGGACAACATCCGTGGATTCAAACGTAAAGGTTTATCAGATCTTCGCATTGCAGACTTGATGGGTATTTCACAAAAGCAATTCCGTAAACATCGTTGGAACCTGGGCGTAACTCCAGTTTACAAACGTGTCGATACATGTGCTGCAGAATTCGAATCTGATACAGCTTACATGTACTCAACTTACGATGAAGAATGTGAAGCAAATCCATCGAACAAAGACAAGATCATGGTGATCGGCGGTGGCCCTAACCGTATCGGTCAAGGTATCGAGTTCGATTACTGCTGTGTACACGCTGCCCTGGCTATGCGTGAAGACGGCTATGAAACGATCATGGTAAACTGTAACCCTGAAACTGTTTCTACGGATTACGACACTTCAGATCGTTTGTACTTCGAACCGATCACTTTAGAAGACGTTTTAGAAATCGTGCGTATCGAGAAGCCTAAAGGCATTATCGTTCAGTACGGTGGTCAAACACCTTTGAAATTGGCTCGTGCTCTAGAAGAAGCCGGTGCGCCAATCATTGGTACATCACCTGACGCGATTGACCGTGCAGAAGACCGTGAACGTTTCCAGCAAATGATTCAACGTCTACAACTTCGCCAACCAAACAACAGCATTGTAAAATCTGCTGAAGAAGGCATGGCTGAAGCATCTAAAGTTGGCTACCCGCTTGTAGTACGTCCTTCTTACGTCCTTGGTGGTCGTGCGATGGAAATCGTATACAACGATGAAGAATTAAAACGCTACTTACGTGATGCAGTTCAAGCATCTAACGAAGCGCCTGTTCTTCTTGACCGCTTCCTGGATGACGCGATCGAAGTTGACGTGGACTGCGTATCTGACGGTAAAGACGTGGTGATCGGCGGTATCATGCAGCACATTGAGCAAGCGGGTATTCACTCAGGCGACTCGGCATGTTCGATTCCTCCTTACTCTCTATCTAAAGAGATTCAGGACGAAATGCGCCGTCAAACCGTGGCTATGGCAAAAGAACTTGGCGTAATCGGTTTGATGAACGTTCAGTTTGCTGTAAAAGGTGAAGACGTTTACATCCTGGAAGTGAACCCACGTGCATCACGTACTGTGCCATTCGTTTCTAAATGTATCGGCGAATCTTTAGCGAAAGTTGCTGCACGTTGTATGGCGGGTCAATCTCTAGAATCTCAAGGCTTTACATCAGAGATTATTCCTGAACACTTCTCTGTCAAAGAAGCGGTGTTCCCATTCAACAAATTCCCTGGTGTTGACCCGATCCTTGGCCCTGAGATGAAATCGACTGGCGAAGTGATGGGTGTTGGTAAAACATTTGGTGAAGCGTTCTATAAAGCTGTTTTAGGTGCAAACGAGCGTTTACCCGGTCTTCCAACTGAAGGTGAAGTCAAACACGCATTTATCTCTGTACGTGACTCAGACAAACCACGTGCGGCTGGTATCGCAAAACAATTGATTGACCTAGGCTTCAAGATTCTTGCAACTGATGGTACATTTAAAGTGATTAGCGATGCTGGTCTTGAATGTGAACGTGTCAATAAAGTAACTGAAGGTCGTCCTAACATTGTGGACCGTATTAAAAACGGCGAAATCCACCTTGTGATTAACACGACTGAAGGCAAAAAGGCACAAGAAGACTCATTCTCGATCCGTCGTTCAGCACTTCAAGGTAAAGTGTATAACACAACTACATTGAATGGTGCGGATGCAGTATGCCAAGCTTTAGCAATTAAATTGCCGATGGATGTATATCGTTTGCAAGACCTAACTAAAGGTTAATTCACTTCCAAGAAGTCCCGCCACCTTCTTGGTGGCGGGCTTTTTTTTATTTATAGATTTTATATCTTTCAACTGACTTTTGAGGGACAACATGCAACGTTATCCTATGACACCTGAAGGCAAAATTGCCTTAGAGAAAGAATTACACCAACTGAAAACAGTGGATCGTCCACGTATCACAGCTTCAATTGCAGAAGCGCGTGAACACGGCGACTTAAAAGAAAATGCAGAATACCATGCAGCACGTGAACAGCAAGGCTTCTGTGAAGGTCGTATTCAGGACATCGAAGGCAAACTGGGTGCAGCTCAGGTGATTGACGTAAAAGAACTTGAACAGAATGGTCGTGTGGTTTTTGGTGTAACGGTCACGATTGAAAATCTGGATACTGAAGAACAGAAAACCTATAAAATTGTAGGTGATGACGAAGCAGACTTTAAGATTAACAAGATCTCTGTGAACTCGCCAATTGCACGTGGTCTTTTAGGTAAAAACGAAGGCGACGATGTGAAAATCAATACACCAAACGGTGAAGTTGAATACGAAATTGTGAAAGTTGAATATCTTTAAAATTTAAAGCTGTTTAATTTAAAGCCCCTCGATTGAGGGGTTTTTTACCTTTATCTGCTTCCTACAAACGAATTAGCTCTGGGCTTCTTTTAAAAACCCCGATGCAAATAAATTAAATGCATGTAAAGCCTCAGGGAGTACCTGCTCAGGATGTTCGCTAGAAGCCACCCAGAGGGCTGCATTCATTGCAGCACCATTTAAAAATACCGCAGCAGCTTCCGGATCAACTGTTTTAATTCGATCTGCTACCAATAATTGCTCAACACATTCACGCGTGGACTGCAAACATCTGTTTTGACTTGGCCAGTGTGCAGGATCACCCAATACCGCAGGCCCATCGCGCAATACAATGCGCTGGAATTCAGAGTTTAAGGCATTTTGAATATAGGTCCGCCCTTCCAGCATCAATCCTTCCCACAGATCATCAGGCTGCTCCAGATGTTGCTGCGCAGATGAAGCCATTTCCGAATCGATCTGGTCGACCACTGCAGCAAATAAGCCTTTTTTATCACCAAAATGATGATACAGCGCACCACGAGTCAGCCCTGCTTCTGCCGTGAGCTTATCCATTGAAGTGCCAGCATAACCATATTCCGCAAACGCACGGCGTGCCACTTCTATCAGTTTCTTGCGGGTTTCCGCCATCTTTTGTTCACGAACAGACATGAATTACTTTACCTCATCATCATAAAAATTTTAATTGACATACGGACCGTATGTCAATTATGTTTACATACGAAGCGTATGTGAAAGTCAAGTTGCTTTCACTCACTGATAAATTAGATATTGAATGAGAATAGACATGACTAGAACTGCGATATTTCCCCAAGACCGCCATGCCCTGTATGAACAGCATGGTTATTCTGCTGCGATCAAATCGGAAGACTTACTTTTTGTTTCTGGTCAGGTCGGTAGCCGTGAAGATGGCTCGCCTGAACCAGATTTTGAGAAGCAGGTAGAACGGGCTTTTGAAAACTTAGCTGCAACATTGGCAGCGGCTGGTTGTACTTTCGATGATATTGTCGATGTCACTACTTTTCACACTGACCCCGAACGGCAGTTTGAAAGTATTATGAAAGTTAAACAACAAGTGTTTAATCAAAAGCCTTACCCAAACTGGACTGCGGTGGGCGTGACTTGGCTGGCAGGTTTTGATTTTGAAATTAAAGTGATTGCCCGTATTCCTACAGCGTCTACACCAGTCTAATCATTTGCGTTATTCGCACTCGCTTGAGTATCTTTTAGAGATTATTCAGCAAGTTTAAACGCCGATTAGGTATAATTTCTTATTCACTATTTTTTTTGTATCTTCCTTATGGCTGAAAAGTTAATTAATTCTCCTGTGAATCATTGGTGTGAATTTGAGTTCATCTCAAAAACGGTGAAGAATCCCAACATTCATATCAAAGGGAATTATTCTTATTATTCAGCGTATTGGGATCAAGGTTTTGAGCGCTGTGTGGTGCGCTATCTGCATGATAAGCCTGCCACGCCTGAGAAGCCCATAGACCAGCTCTATATCGGCAATTTCGTCTGTTTTGGCGCAGAATGCGTGATTATGATGGGCAGCAACCAATTACACCGTACCGACTGGATTTCAGCATTTCCGTTCGATACACGGGGTTTTGAGCTTGCGGGTGACACGATCATTGGTGATGGTTGCTGGATTGGTTCTCGTGCCATGATTATGCCCGGTGTAAAGCTTGGTGAAGGTGCTGTGGTCGCAACAGGTGCTGTTGTGACTGAAGATGTGCCACCTTATGCAGTTGTGGGCGGCGTACCTGCAAAAATCATTAAATACCGTTTCCCGCAAGAAGATATCGAAAAACTGCTTTCACTTAAAATTTACGATATAGATGAAAAGCAGTTTTTAAAAATGCGTGAGCAATTGCAAACGGATGATGTGAAATCACTGCTTAATTATGTACAAAGTTTGATCTAAACATTATATTTAATTCAAACCATTATTTTGAATAAATATGCATCTATCAACTAAGACACTTGAAAAACTTCGTGACTTAATCAATGAAATCACCGAATACCGATCAGGGCCAAAAATTATCGATTTTTTTGGTATGTTCGATTATCAAGATGTATATGGACAAGGTTTTCCATCTAGATGGATGTACACAGATCTACGACTTTCTCAAATAAATGGCACACCAAAATTAGATATATGTATTAAAAACTTATTTAATCCTATAAATTATATTGAAGACTTAAATCGACTAGATAATTTAATTAAAGAGTTCAATAAATATCTACAATTCGACAAATATCAAATTACTAGAACCAACACTGAAATTAACCTTACACCTATTACAAAAATCAATCTTGATGAACAATTCCAATCAGATAATGAAAATATTAAAAATAACTTTATAAAACATGAATTTAAGTTTGATTACTCTCAGTTAAATCTCATCCCAACCTTAATGCCTGTAATCAAAAGTAGAATAATAGAAATTGAAAAAGCTTTTAAAGCTGAAGCATACCTTTCCGTTGTGTTATTAGCTGGTAGTACATTAGAGGGAATATTCTTAAATATTGCTTCTTTAAATCCAAGGGTTTTTAATACTTCAAACTGTAGCCCTAAAAAAGATGGCAAAGTAAAAAACTTCGATCAATGGACACTTCATAATTTCATTGAAGTATCTCATTCAATTAATTTAATTGAAAAAGATACATATCGATTTAGCAAAGAATTAAGAGATTTTAGAAATTACATACATCCTTTTCAGCAAATGACTGAAAAATTCTCACCTAGAGAACAAACAGCTAAAATTTGCCTACAAGTTTTGAAATCCGCTATCTCTGATATTCAAACCAATCAAAATAAAATTGGGGCATAAAAAAACCCACTCAATCGGAGTGGGTTTTTTCAGAATATGGTGGCTATGACGAGACTTGAACTTGTGACCCCCGCATTATGAGTGCGGTGCTCTAACCAACTGAGCTACATAGCCTTAAACTGTGCGCGCATTATGGGATTTTCTGTAAATCACGTCAACCCCATATTGTGCTGTTTGATCAAAATTTGTTGAAGTGAGCCGATAAGCCGGGTTCTGTCGTGAACGATCATTCCTCTAGGCGCACAATCACTCATGCGCTCAAGCGACCTACCCGAATCCAGCATGGGCCATGCCTAATGGATTCCTATTTGGTCTTGCTTCCGGTGGGGTTTACCTCGCCATGAACTGTTACCAGCCATGCGGTGCGCTCTTACCGCACCCTTTCACCCTTACCTTCGATTCCGATTGCTCGAAAACATAATGAAGGCGGTCTTCTCTCTGCTGCACTTGCCGTCGGTTTACACCGCCCAGGCGTTACCTGGCACCTTGCCCTATGAAGCCCGGACTTTCCTCCCCTGCTTCAATCACGGAGATCTCCACAGCAGCGATCGTCTGGCTCACTTCGAGCGGCATAGTATCAAATATCGAGACTAATTGCTTGATGTTTTTTGAGCAGTCAGTTTTTCATACTTGGCTTGCAGCTGTTCCTGCGTTTCGACATGATTCGGATCCAGTGGAATACAATCCACCGGACAGAACAGCTGGCACTGCGGTTGATCATGATGTCCGACGCATTCTGTACATAAATCTGGATGAATCTCATAAATGAGTTCACCCATATAGATGGCCTCATTCGGGCATACAGGTTCACAGACATCACAATTAATACATTCATCGGTGATATATAAAGACACGCTACCAACCTTGTTGAAGTTTACGCTCGAAGGCAGCAACCACGTTTGGTGGTACAAACTTGGTCACATCACCTCTTAATCGAGCAATTTCACGCACCAAAGTGGATGAAATAAAAGAATATTGCTCTGAAGGGGTTAAAAACACCGCTTCAAAATGGGAGTCCAGCTGACGGTTCATATTTGCCAGCTGAAATTCGTACTCAAAATCAGACACTGCACGCAAACCACGCAATACAGCAGTCGCCTTTTGCTCACGGAAAAAATTGACGAGCAAACCATCAAAGCCTACAAATTCAACATTGTCCAAATGACTCAATGACTCTTTCGCCAATGCGACACGCTCTTCCAGACTGAATACCGGATTCTTATGATGACCAATGGCAATCGCCACTACGACTTCATCAAACATTCGCGCTGCGCGTGTTACCAAATCAATATGTCCATTGGTAATTGGATCAAAAGTCCCCGGATAAATCACACGAGTTTTAGACATCCATTTGTACTCTGTTTGTTATGTAGAATCTTATTTTAGCAAAAACTTGTTTTTTTGGTGAATAATCCTCATTAATTTAAAAAACTTCACCTTATTTCTAGTTGCGGTACAATAGCAGCACGTTTGGAAGTATCAGATTATGGCGAAAGCATCTATTGTAGTAAAAAAAAATAATGGCGGTACCATTGCACTGAATAAACGTGCCCGCCACGATTATTTTATTGAAGAGAAATTTGAAGCGGGGCTTTCATTAAAAGGTTGGGAAGTCAAATCAATGCGTGCTGGTCGCATGACCATCGTAGAAAGTTATATTACCTTTAAAAATGGTGAAGCGTTCTTGTTTGGTGCACAGGTTCAGCCCTTATTAAGCGCTTCAACCCATGTGGTGCCTGAAGCAACTCGTACCCGCAAGCTGTTGCTGAATCGCCGTGAAATTGAAAAGTTGATGGGTGCGATTAACCAGAAAGGTTATTCCTGCGTTCCATTGGCCTGCTACTGGAAAGGTCCACATGCCAAGCTGGAAATTGCTCTGGTGAAAGGTAAGCAGCTTCATGACAAACGTGCCACCGAAAAAGACCGTGACTGGCAACGTGATAAAGCGCGAATTTTCCATAAATAATGGATTAAAAGTTGAATATAAAAAAACCTCCGCATTTGGAGGTTTTTTTATGGTTTTAAGTATGGCTATTTAAACGCGCTAGAGTCAAAGCAATATATTCACCAAACCAGAACGCAGTTTTTAAATCGCCTTCAGGTGGGGTCACTTCTACCGGTGCGTTATCTGACTGGGTCATTAAACCCAAAAAGCTCGACATCCGGTTCAGAT
The DNA here is from genome assembly GCF_052078135.1 of Acinetobacter lwoffii. Lineage (GTDB taxonomy): Bacteria > Pseudomonadota > Gammaproteobacteria > Pseudomonadales > Moraxellaceae > Acinetobacter > Acinetobacter lwoffii_Z. Next base: position 52,569 of record NZ_JBQGUZ010000006.1, on the reverse strand, counting down.
CCGTGACGGCACGTCCTGTCGGCATTAATGGCAATCCACTCCACAACATCCCGTGCTGCATGGCAAACAGGTTGATTTGCTGCAGGACCGCCAGCTTGTCACCACTAAGTCCGCCACCATTGGTAAAAGCCGCTGCCAGTTTTCCCTGCCAGCTACGTGCCAGCCAGCGCTTAGAGGATTGCTCCATAAACAGCTTCATGGCAGAGGTCAGGCTACCCATATAGGTCGGACAGCCAAAGATAATCGCATCGGCGGCATCCAGTACATCCCAGTCTATATGTTCGACATTCATCATATGCACCTGAACACCAGTTTCGCGCGCACCATCGGCAATAAAATTTGCCACTTTAGCCGTGTGTCCATAAGGACTGTGATAAACAATCGCAACAGATTTGGAAGATAGGGACATAACGCTCAAAAGCCAAAAAATTCAGTTAAGTTTAACATTTTCATGCCATAAACACGAATGTCGCCATACGCCCTGTTTTTGGCTCACGGCGATAAGAAAAATACTCATCTGCTTGACGATAAGAACACTGCTCCCCACCCAATACGGTATTTATGCCATGTTGCTGCAAGATATAACGCGCAATCGCATACAGGTCGGCATAATATTTACCTGCCTGCTCACCGGCCTGAAATGCACTGTCCAGTTCAGGATATTTACTACAAAAAGCCGCTTTTACTTCAGTGCCAATTTCAAAACAAGGCTGGCTAATAGCTGCCCCGAGCCAGGCCCAGGTCGGCGGAGTTTGCATGGCTACAAGGGTATTTTCAATAATCCCACCGGCCAGACCACGCCAGCCGGCATGCAAATTGGCAACTTCCGTACCTTTCGCATTCCCCATTACTACAGGTAAACAGTCTGCAGTCATCATCATCAAGGCATGCGCCTTGCGCTGCGTCACCAGACCATCTCCGACCAGTGCGGTAAATGGCATCTGCTCATTAATGCTATGACAAATGGTGCTATGCGTCTGGGTCATCCAGGTAATCTTATCTACGCCAAAGGCAGCGAAATCCTGCAATAAAGCCATACGATGCTGTTGTACCCGTAGCGCATTATCCTGCACATGCAAGGCCAAGTTAAAACCTGCAAGCTCAGGCTGTGCGGATGGCTGTACTTTCGCATGGTGAACGCGAGTCTGGCCGACATACACACCTTGTGGAAGTCCTGGTACAAATTGCATCTCGATTCCTTGCTTTGACGCGAGCTAAATAAAAAGATTAATAGGCTTTGTTTTCGGTACGCAGCACTTCAACCAGATTGGCAAAGTCTTCCGGCCACGGTGCTTCAAAGGTCATTTCTTCTTTGGTACGCGGATGGGTCAGACCGAGTTGTACAGCATGCAAAGCCTGACGCTTGAAGCCACGCAAAGTATCATCTAATAATTGCGATGCACCTGCAGGCATACGGACACGTGGCATATACACCTGATCGCCCACCAAGCCAAAGCCGATATAGCTAAAATGCACACGGATCTGATGGGTACGTCCAGTTTCCAGACGGGCTTGAACACGGGTAAAATGCTGGAAACGCTCTTTGACATTGTAATGCGTCACCGCGTCTTTACCACCTGGAAGTACGGTCATTTTCACACGATCCACCGGATGGCGTTTGATTGGTTCATCAATGGTACCGCCAGCAATAATATTGCCGTAAACCACCAGGTCATACAGGCGATATACTGATTTTTTCTCAAGCTGTTTGCTTAAGGCAAACTGTGCTTCCAGATTTTTGGCAACCACCAACAGACCACTGGTGTCTTTATCGATACGATGTACCAGACCTGCACGCGCCAGTTCAGCCGATTTCGGATAGTGATGCAATAAAGCATTCACCAAGGTGCCAGAACTATTGCCAGCGCCCGGATGCACTACCATGCCTACAGGTTTATTGATGACAATAATGTCATCATCTTCATAGATGATATCCAGTGGAATATCTTCCGGCAGACTGCGCGTTTGCGCTTCAAGCTCAACATTTAAAGTCAGGGTTTCAAAACCATCACTTTTAAATTTCGGCTTAACCGGTTGACCATTCACCAATAAATTGCCATCTTTAATCCATTGCTTTAATTTTTCTCGAGAAAAATCGCTCCAGACCATTGCGGCAATCTGGTCGATCCGTTGCCCGATATAAGTTTCATCCAGTTGAAATTGCAACGATAAACGTGTTGCAGTTGCTTCTGAAGTATGGTTATCTGCATCCTCAGAATCTTCAAGTAAATTGAAATCAGTATCAGGGATATTAGAATTGGAAGATTGTGCTTGACTCATTTGCTCATTCAGACAAAAGTGGTTTAATAGTGCAATTGTAGCTCATTGCCCGTATTAACAGAGGAATTTTTATGTCGCTACCACATTATAAAATGACAATGCTTGCTGTGACATTAGGCATTGCATCGGCAATGGTAGGCTGTAGCAGTAATCCAAAAAAAGAAGTCGTGGATAAAGGTCCGGAATCTAGCGAACAGGTTTATATTCAAAAAGCACAGAAAGCGCTAGATCGTAATCAATATACCGATGCAGCAAAACAGTTGGAAGCGCTGGAAACTTATTTCCCGACCAGTCAGTATGCCCCGCAAGCGCAACTGGAACTGTTGTATGTGAAATTCCAGCAAAAAGATTATGAAGGTGCGGTCGCACTGGCAGAGCGTTTTATCCGTCTGAACCCGCAACATCCAAATGTCGACTATGCCTACTATGTACGCGGTGTCTCAAATATGGAACAGAACTATAACGGCCTGCTGCGTTATACCTCGCTGAAACAGTCGCATCGTGATGTCAGCTACCTGAAAGTGGCTTACCAGAATTTTGTTGATTTCATTCGCCGCTATCCATCGAGTACTTATGCAGTGGATGCAGCACAGCGTATGCAGTTTATCGGTCAGGAACTGGCTGAGCATGAAATGAACGCAGCACGTTTCAACATCAAGCGTAAGGCTTATCTGGCAGCAGTTGAACGTGGCTTGTGGGTGATTGAACATTATCCTCAAACTCCGCAGATTCCAGAAGCACTGGCAACGGTTGCTTATGGCTATGCTCAGCTAGGTGATAAAGCGACTTCTCAGCAATATGTGGATGTATTAAAGCTGAATTATCCGAATCTGGTGAAATCAGATGGGACGGTGAATCTGCGTGCAGCGCGTAGTGAAGGCAGCTTCTTTAACCGCGCGACACTGGGTATTTTTGGTAAAGAAGCCAAGACTGTAACCGACACCGATGCACAGTCTGATGCGCCAGAAAATGAAAAGCGCAGCATCACCAATCGCATTTCATTTGGTTTGCTGGATCGTCCTAAAACGGCTGAATAAAGCTAAAGAAGGCCGGCAGCATCAGCAAATAAGACAGCGCTTTACAGGTGCATTTTCCTCAAGGGCAAGGTATCATACTTGCCCTTTTGCGTTGTCTTGCCCAGGCTTGAACAAAACGTGCAAAAGGTATACAAAGGAACTTGAAATATTCAATGTCCAACTAGACTATTTTCATTTTTTCAGTGATTTAGACCTTAGATTCCAGCACGAGAAGCTCAGCAGACCATGGCCATTCCTCAACATACGATTGATCAGATTCTCGATCGCACCGATATTGTCGATGTGATTGGTCAATTCGTAAAACTGAAAAAAACAGGCCGTACCTATTCAGGCTGCTGCCCTTTTCATCAGGAAAAATCACCGTCTTTCCACGTCTATCGTGACAAACAGTATTTTCACTGTTTTGGCTGTCAGGCCAACGGTAATGCCATCCGTTTTTTAATGGACATTGGCAGCCGTAATTTTGTCGAAGTGATGAAAGACCTGTCCAGCCAGACGGGCATCGAACTGCCTAAAGACAATACTGATTCCAATAAATTAAAATATAAACGTGAAGCAGCCAAACCCAAAATCGTGCCTGCTCAAACTGCACCACAAACTCAGCCGCAACAGAATAACGCTCCAACAGAAAATAATAATGCTGCATCTACGGCGAGTTTCGATCCATTTGCAGAGTTTCAGACAGTCGAACAGGATTTTTATGGTGACCCTTTTGCTTCTTTTGAACACCTACCGATGGCGGAAGTTCAGCAAGACGGTAACCTCTACGACCTGCTAGAAAATATCGCGCAGTTCTATGAGCGCCAACTCCCAAATAGCCCGAGTGCCCAGCAATACTTCAAGCAGCGTGGTCTGACTGCAGAGACCATTGCCTATTGGCGCTTAGGCTATGCGCCTGAAGACTGGCAACATCTGGAAAAAGCCTTTCCTCAGGATATTGAGGGCTTAAAACTTTTAGGTCTGATTCGCACCAGCGACAGTGGCCGTGATTTTGACCTGCTGCGTGAACGAGTCATTTTCCCGATCCGTGATACCAAGGGCCGTGTGGTCGGCTTTGGCGGCCGTGCCCTGAATGACGAGATCAAGCCGAAATACATCAACTCGCCAGATTCTGAAGTCTTCCATAAAAACCAGTTGCTGTACGGCCTCTATGAGGGCCGCAAACAGAAAGCCCAAGAATGGCTGATGGTCGAAGGCTATATGGATGTGATTGCGCTTCAGCAATATGGCATTCATGGCGCAGTGGCGACTTTAGGCACAGCGAGTAATACCGACCACCTGAATATTCTGTTCAAGCAGAGCAACCGGCTGACCATTGCCTTTGATGGGGATGCTGCCGGTCAAAAAGCAGCGCGCCGTACCTTGGACATTGCCCTGCCCCTGCTGAATGATGGCCGAGAGCTGAAGTTCTTTGTTTTGCCCGCTGACCATGACCCAGATTCATTGATCCGCCGTGAAGGGATAGAAAACTTCAGACGCTTGCTGGATCAGGCACCGTTGATGTCGGACTTCGTGTTTGCCCATCTGACCCAAAATCAGGATATCACCACCCCAGAAGGCAAGAGTCAGGTTATGGGTGAACTAAAAAATCTGACCGAATTACTGCCCAAACATGGCTCCTTCCGTTATCTGCTGCAGCAATTTTTCCGCGAAAAACTGGGCTTTAATCGTAAATGGCAACCTAAGGTCAATACAGATGCATCTTTAAGCTTTAGTACCAAAATTGATGCTGAAGAATATGTGATTGCGATCTTGATGAATCATCCTTATCTGTATATTCATTTTGAACCACTGCGCGCGCTAGTAGCGGAAGATCAGTTGCTGTTTAAGATTTTGAATATTCTGAATGTGATTTTTGATGACTTGCCAGATGACCCTGAACTGTCGATCTACTATGTGCTCGGTGCCTGCGCAGCTCATCATCATGAACTGCAGCATATTTTACAGCATGCCAATGTCAGCGATTACACCTCATCCCCGGAACAGGCCGATAAGCTCGCGGCTGATTTTTCGACCAAGCTGCAATATCAATGCTTGAAAAACAAGATTAAATCCAAGAAATTTAACAGTATTGCAGAAATGAAAAACCTGAAAATGCAGATTTATGAAATTGACCGCAAACGCTCGATGACCCTGTTAGAAGACTAATTTTTCAAATTATTGATTCTTTCGAATCAAATGAAGTCCGTGCTAGATCTCACTAATGTTTATAATTTTCTCAAATAATCAGGCTGGGTTTTTATCTTGAAGTACCAATCAGCACAGAACCAAGCCTCTTATCATACTGATTAAAATGAATGCCTGGATTTACGACGTTTCGCAACCACCTTACCCAGTTCTTCCTGTAACAGCTCAAAATAGGCAGGATCTTCCGCTTTGGCCGCCTCACGCAGCACAATAGAGGTTGGATGTAACAGTTTTTGGGTCAAACGATGTGAAAACTCGGCCAGTACAGTATCTGCCTTTTCGCCTTTGGCAATACGCTGGATTGCCAGTGTCAATTCTTCCTGACGTAAAGTTTCACCATGATCACGATAGGCATGAATGGTCGCCCCGGCCTGTTTGACCTTTTGCTGGGTCATCAGTTCTGTAGCCAGCTGATTGACCATGATTTCGGCCTCAACAGCCGCCTGACGGCGCTGTGCCAGATTTTCCTCAATCACGCTTTGCAGATCATCAACGCCATACAGATAAACCCCGTCCAGGCTTTCTACTTTGGCATCAATATCGCGCGGTACGGCCAGATCGACCAGCAGCATCTGCTGGTAACGGCGTTTCTTTAATGCTGCCTTGATATCAGGATAGTGAATCACCTGATGCAAACTGCCGGTACAACTGGAAATGACATCGGCACGATGCAGATTTTCTGCAAGCTGATCAAAATCTATAATTTCGACTTCAACTCGATGTGCAATTTCCTGTGCCAGAATATCCGCACGCTCGCGGGTACGGTTACAGATAATAATCTTGCCCACCCCCATCTCTGCGAGGTGTTTGGCCACCAGACTGTTCATCTCCCCGGCTGCTACCACCATAATGGTCAGCTTGTCCGGATGACTAAATACTTGCAAGGCCAGTTGCGCCACCGCATAGCCCATCGAGACCGCATGACTGCCGACAGCCGTTTCCGAACGCACGCGTTTAGCGGCATAAAAAGCATATTCAAAAATCCGGTTGAGATCGCGCGACACCGTATGGGAGTCTTTGGCCAGAGAAAGTGCAGTTTTGACCTGTCCCAGAATTTGTGGTTCACCCAGCATCAGTGAATCCAGTCCACTGGCGACGCGCATCAGATGCGTCACTGCCTGGGCATTTTCATAACGATAGACATGATGTTGCAGTTGTTTGACATCCACCCCATTTTTCTGGGCGAGCCAGTTCAGCACCATGTCAGCATTGTCAGACATGGCGTAAACTTCGGTCCGGTTACATGTAGACACCACCACCATGTCGTTCAGTTGAGGGTGTTGGCTTTGCTCGGCAAGAATGGCACTTAACTTTTCAGGGTTAAACGCCACTTGTTCGCGCAGTTCTACAGAGGCAGTTTGATGGTTGACACCCAATGCAAAGAAAGACATATCAGGTCATCATTTCACTAAATTTATGCTATTGTGCAACATCGGTGTCATAAAAAGCATTACTTGGATCAATAAAAAATTGCGTCAAACAATTAGCCGTATCAACGGCCCTACAATTAAGCAATATTCTACCACATTCCTACTGGTGGGTAGCATGGCTTCGACTGCGCATCTTTATGCAGCGGAAGCAGTTTACCATGCAAATCAAAATTATGATGCGATAAAACAAAGTATGATGGCTGAGTTTGCCATCGCTGCACATGACATTCCGACTGCTTTGCACAACTATACGGTGCTGGCGATCAAGAGCAATTCCACTTCAGTCAAGCAGCGTGCACTGAATGTCGCGCTGGAACATGATGACCTACAGGCAGCACTAGATATCTCCACGCACTGGGTGGTACAAGAGCCGCAAGATGTCCCCGCTTTATTTTATTTATCACATATTGCCCTGAAAGCACATGAATATGAGCTGGCCGCTGAGACCTTAGAAAAAATCCTGCAAATTGATGACAGTGCCGATCTGGAAGAAATTCTCGCCGGAATTTCACCGGAAGGCACAGAGGATCGTACTTATCTGATTCAGGCCTTAAGCACCACTAAAGCCAAGGACAATCCATCTATTCTGGTGCTGGTAGCCGGTCTGGAAGCACAAAATGGTCAGCTCGAACAGGCTCTAAATACAGTTAACCGCGCCTTAAAAAAACGTCCGAATGCGACCGGCTATATTTTGATGAAAGCCAATCTGCTCAATGCACTCGGCGATACTCAGGCGACACTGCAATGGTATGAAAAATCCAGCCGTAAACACCGTAATAATCTGGATGTACGTCTGGCCGAAGTCAAATATCTGGTCAAGCTGAACGAAGCGACTTTGGCGCTGAAAAAACTGCAAGACATTCTAAAAAAATGGCCGACTGCTGAAGAAGCCCTGTTCATTGCCGGACTGACCAGTATTGACTTGGAAGAATACGAGAAAGCCGAAAAATATCTGGTCGAACTGCGTTATTCTGCGCAATATCAAAACGAAGCCTATTATTACTTGGCGGTGAATGCAGAACGCAAACAGCATTATGAAACGGCTAAAGCCTATTATCGTCTGGTCGATGGCAGTCTTTACACCGTCTCACGTCGCAACATGATCTCGATTTTCGCCCAGCAGGATAAGCTGCATGATGCGCTGCGTTTCTTAACACAGGAAAGAGTCAATTATCCACAACATGCCAGCTTCCTCTATCTGGCCCAGGCGGATATTTTGACGCGTATGCAGAATAAAAAAGCTGCTATTCGCCTGCTGGAAGAAGCCAGCAAAAACCTGCCCGATGACCCTGAACTGGTTTATTCGCAAGTCCTGTTGCTAGATCCCCATCAGGATCGCATCAAGCTGGATGAACTACTTAGCACTTTACTTAAAATTGAACCGAACAGTCCGACCTATCTGAATGCCTATGCCTATACCCTGGCGATGCAGAACCGTCGTCTCGAAGAAGCACGCCGCTATGTCGAACAGGCACTGGAATATGCACCGGAACAGGCATCCATTCTGGATACCTATGGTTATATCTGTTATTTACAGAATGACTTCGCCACAGCTGCGGACGTGTTATACAAAGCTTATCAGTTGAATCCGAATGTGAAGATTGGCGTGCGTTATGCCCGTTCCTTGTACATGAAAGGTGATCTACAACAATTCCACCAAGTGTTACAACAATTACAACAAAACCATCCAAATGACCCAGAATTGAAACAACTTAATTCGCTATTGTTAGCACCACAAACCAAAACGAGTTAATTAATTTATGCGCAATTTGAGCCAATTGGGCTGCTGTGCCTTTGCAGCCACTGCTTTATTTTTAACTGGCTGTCAGCAGATGATCAAGCCTCAAGCGCCTGCCACCCCGTCTGTACAGGCAGAGAATCAATTTCAGCTGCAAGGTAAAATTGGCGTTCGTACCCCTCAACAGACTGGCAGCGCATTCTTTACCTGGGTACAACAGCAGGAAGAATTCGATATTGAGCTCAGCGGTATCTTAGGTGTCGGTAAAACCCAGATTTCTGGCACACCGGGACAAGTGACCTTAAACAGCGCAAAAACCGGTGTGATTCAGGCAGCCAGTGCCGAGGAATTACTGCAACGCGCAACAGGCTGGCAAGCGCCGATTAGTCATTTAGTCGACTGGGTTCAGGCGCGACCTGCCACAGCAGCGGCACAGCTTAAAAAAGATGATGCACAGCGAATCAGCCAGATTATCGAACAGGGCTGGACGGTCGATCTCAATTATAATGCGCAGGCCAAAATGCCAAACCGTTTGATTTTAAAGCAGTCACTTGGAAATGGTGCAGAAAACCGTATTACAATGATCATTGAAAACCGTTAATTGACCTGATTCCAGCCCATGATGATTCGTGTTCCCTCGCCTGCTAAACTGAATTTGTTTTTACATATCACCGGTCGCCGTGAAAATGGCTATCATGAACTGCAAAGTATTTTTCAGCTGATTGATCTATGTGACTGGCTGGATTTTGAACAAAGCGCTGATGATGCGATTCAGATAGAAGGCCTGGCCTCAGTCGATCTGCAACAGAATTTAATCTATCGGGCGATCCAGTTGTTGAAGCCTTATGCCAAAACGCCTTGCGGGCTAAAAATTCGTCTGGAAAAAAATATCCCGATGGGTGCAGGTCTTGGCGGTGGGTCTTCCAATGCAGCGACGACCCTGATTGTGATAAACCAGCTCTGGCAGTGCGGTTTAAATGTTGAGCAACTGGCAGATCTCGGGGTTAAACTGGGTGCAGATGTGCCGATATTTGTGCATGGTAAAAATGCCTGGGCTGAAGGCATTGGTGAACACTTAACATTCATAGACTTAGATCAAAAAAAATTCATTGTGTTAAAACCTGATTGTTTTATCAGCACTCAACTGCTTTTTTCGCAAAAAGCATTGACAAGAGACACGAAGAGCACTAAATTTTGCGCCTATCAGGAAACGCCATCTGATTTTGGAAATAACTTTGAGCCACTGGCAAGAAGCTTATATCTCGAAGTCGATGAAGCAATGCAATATCTCGACCAGTTCGGAAAAGCAAAGCTTACAGGTACAGGTGCTTGTGTGTTTATTGAAGTCACTGAAAATCTGAATATCGAAGATATTCTTGCAAATGCACCATGTAAAGCTTACCTGGTCAACAGTTTACAAGAATCACCTTTAGTTCAGTTTAAAGTGTAGATAGGGGTATCGCCAAGTGGTAAGGCACCGGGTTTTGATCTCGGCATCCGTTGGTTCGAATCCAGCTACCCCTGCCATTTTTCACCTGTAGATGTACTGTATTAGGGGTATCGCCAAGTGGTAAGGCACCGGGTTTTGATCTCGGCATCCGTTGGTTCGAATCCAGCTACCCCTGCCATCTTACAGTTCATCAAATTTAGGGGCGTCGCCAAGTGGTAAGGCACCGGGTTTTGATCTCGGCATCCGTTGGTTCGAATCCAGCCGCCCCTGCCATTTTCTCGAAAAAAGACAGAGCACTCATTTGCTGTAAGACTGTTAATTTACCTTGACACTTTACCGCAAAAATATTAAAGTTCTGCCGCATTAGGGGTATCGCCAAGTGGTAAGGCACCGGGTTTTGATCTCGGCATCCGTTGGTTCGAATCCAGCTACCCCTGCCATCTATTCCCATATATCCCAACCGCCAAGGGTGCTTCATGCCCAATCTTGTCGTTTTTAGTGGATCTGCGCATCCACAATTCGCTCAAAAAGTCGTAAGTCACTTACATATTCCTCTAGGCGCTGCCTCTGTAGGTCAGTTCTCTGACGGTGAAATTGCTGTCGAGATTACTGAGAACGTTCGTGGTAAAGACGTATTTATCGTACAACCTACTTGTGCCCCAACTAACGATAACCTGATGGAAATCTTAGTGATGGCTGATGCTTTGCGTCGTGCAAGTGCGGGTCGTATTACTGCCGTGATTCCTTATTTTGGTTATGCTCGTCAAGACCGTCGTCCACGTTCAGCACGTGTTCCAATTACTGCAAAAGTTGTAGCAGACATGCTCACTACTGTAGGCGTTGACCGTGTTGTGATGATCGACTTGCACGCTGACCAGATCCAAGGCTTCTTCGATATCCCTGTAGACAACATCTACGGCACACCTGCACTACTTGCTGACTTGCGTCAACAATCGCATCACAACCTGATGGTGGTTTCACCTGACGTCGGTGGTGTAGTGCGTGCACGTGCTGTTGCGAAACAAATGGGCGATATCGATCTTGCAATCATCGATAAGCGTCGTCAAAAAGCGAATGAATCACAAGTGATGCATTTGATTGGCGATGTAAAAGATCGTGATTGTGTCATTGTTGATGACATGGTAGATACTGCTGGTACGCTATGCAAAGCTGCTGATGCATTGAAAACTTTCGGTGCTCGCAAGGTTGTTGCGTATGCAACGCATCCAGTACTTTCTGGTAAAGCGATTGAAAACTTAAAGAATTCTGTGATTGATGAACTGGTTGTGACTGATACCATTCCTCTTTCTGATGAAGCTTTAGCACTGGGCAAGATTCGCCAGGTTTCAGTAGCCAGTATGGTTGCCGAAACGATTCGTCGTATTAACAACGAAGAATCTATTAGCGCAATGTTCGATTCTTATCTATAATAGAGCGCTGAATTTTCAAAGCCCTGCCATTTGGTAGGGCTTTTACTCACCAGACTGGTCGCAAGTCTGGTTCATTTAACTTAAATAGGATGTCTATCATGGCAAACTTCGTATTAAACGCAGCAGCACGTGAAGAAGCAGTTCAAGGGAAAGGTGCGAGCCGCCGCCTTCGTCTTCAAGCTAAAGTTCCTGCAATCATCTACGGTGGTGAAGCTGCTCCTGTAGCAATTACTGTTGAGCTTCGTCAGCTTGTTAAATTCTTAGAAAACAATTCATTCTTTGAAGAAGTTATCGAAATTGATGTAGACGGTAAAGTTGAAAGCGTGAAAATCCAAGCGTTACAACGTCACCCAGCTAAAAACACACCTATGCACGCTGACTTCAAACGCGCATAAGTGTTAATGGTGTAATTAGTGTCAAATATTTCACTGATTGTTGGTTTGGGTAACCCAGGTTCTGAGTATGCCCAAACCCGCCATAATGCAGGCTTCTGGTTCGTAGAACGCCTTGCAGACCAATATGGCATTACCCTCAAAAAAGACCCAAAATTCAACGGATTTAGTGGTCGTGGCAATATCGAAGGTCAAGACGTCCGTCTTCTTCTCCCAACAACCTTTATGAACCTTTCCGGTAAAAGTGTTGTTCCTTTCGCCAAATTCTATAATATCGCACCTGAATCGATCCTGATTGCCCATGATGAACTGGACATGAATCCCGGTGTCATTCGCCTGAAAACTGGCGGTGGTCACGGTGGTCATAATGGTCTACGCGATATCGTGCCGCATATTGGTTCAAACTTCCATCGCCTGCGTATTGGAATTGGCCATCCTGGTGCCAAAGACCGCGTTTCTGGTCATGTGCTCAGTAAAGCGCCAAGCAGCGAACAGAATTTAATGGATGATGCAATTTCCCATGCCCTTGCCCGCACAAAAATGCTGGTGAATGGTGAAGTACAGCAAGCCATGAATCAAATCAACGCATATAAGCCGAACTAAACATTCAAAAATTGCTGGACAATTCCGCTTGCCAGAAAGTTTATTTAAGCGCAAAATGCGTTTGCTCGATTGTTCACCATACAGCAAGCAAGATTGATTTAACCAAATGATCAAACTCTTAGGTCAACTCAGGGGACGCTAGCCATGCTATCTCGTTTATTAAAATGCAAAATTCACCGCGCTCACGTTACACATGCAGAACTACACTATGAAGGTTCATGTGCAATTGATGGCGTTTTGATGGATTTGGCTGGCATTCGTGAATACGAAGAAATTCATGTGTGGAACGTGACCAATGGTAAACGTTTTGCAACTTATGCAATTCGTGGCGAAGACAATTCAGGCATCATTTCAGTCAATGGTGGCGCTGCGCATCAAGCCGATGTAGGCGATATCGTGATTATTGCAACCTTTGGCGATTTCACTGAAGCTGAAGCGAATGCCCATCAGCCTCGCTTAGTTTATGCTAACCCAAACAATACAGTCAGCCACACTGCCAACTGTATTCCGGTACAAGTCGCATAAGCTGATCAGACCAGATACCCAAAAGCTCGCACATCGCGGGCTTTTTTAATACTGGAATATTGCCCTGTTTAACTGCCCTCTCGCCAGCTTTTAGAGCTTTCACAGTTTAAAGGTTTTAATTGTTGATCCAGCAAATCAAATAACAAGGCCTCACCATTTTCCTTCACCTTCAGCTCTACAAATTTGGCGTTACGATAACACGGCTCCAGCCCCTCGGCGAACATGAAACTGTTGGCAGCAGGATACAAAGCCTCAAAAGTATTGCGTGGGTTTTTCAGAATTAATCGGGCTGAACGTTCCGACTGATTGAGTGCACTTCGATCAAAACTGGTTTTGATAACTCTGCGCTGTTGATCCAGCTGTACATAGCTCATCACATTGGATTGATTTTTAAAATCTTCAGTCCTGATGTCAGAAACTGGCTGTTCGGAACCATTCTCCGCTGCCACTGCGCTAAAATGCAGATCATAGTTCAGTGCCATATAATCTCCTTGCAGGATCGAACGCGGATCGACAGGTGCCAACTCGACAAAGATACTGTCACTTTTTGCCAGATGCCATTCATGCTGGATGATTAAACCCGCAAATAAGGCAATGCTAAAAATACTAAGATGCAGTGCCATAAACTTTTTCATCATGAGACCACTCCTGCTTTCAGCTGGAACTTCGGTGAACTCAACACATAAGCCAAAAGCAACACCAGCACACCTGAGGCAAAAATACTGACACTTTTAAATAAAAAACTTAGTCCCAGATTGTAATACAGCAGCCATAACCAGAAGATCAGTAGCAAAATGGTCAAGGCTTGCATCAATCGTTGTTGATTCACCATGGCCCAAGCCATAAACACTAAAATGATAAAAATTTCAAAGTAACCCAATGCAATCAGCAGAATTCCCGCAGCAGGAATGAGCCAGAGTTGAATTCGTGAAAATTGCTTGAGATGAATCCCGACAAAACTCAATAGCCAGAAAGCTGGCAAAATATAGAAAATAATGGCTTCATCTATACCGCGTGGCTGCAATTGCTGAGCCACACCAAATTGCAGTAAACATTGAAAAATAGCCGTTACCACCAAAATACTAATCATCCATAAATTCATGCTTTTGGCATAAGCTGAAGCGAGCCAGTATCTCGCAGTAAGCAAAGCTCCTGTCAGAATGCTGTAATTCAGCAGCATGATCCACGTCAGCAGGCGCTGATCCTGAAAAAATGCATGTTGGTCGACCAGAACTGCAATTCCCAGTATATGTGCAAGTAACAACTGCAACAGCACCACCAGCCAATGCATACGACTCATGATAGTCAGCAGCGTAATGCCGACTTGTATCAGCCAGATTAGCAATAGACTCTCTGTGAGTAATTGAGTATGAATCAATACCGCGGCCTGACCGCAAACCCATAAACAATAAGCCAATTGCCGCATAAAAACTGAGGGCTTGCTACGAATCAACCACCAGGCGACTGCGATAAAAATGATTCCCATCAGAATCGAAAAACTTTTCCAATAGGTCAGCAACAGCATGGCCAAGATCACACCAGCAATCCACGCGCCCAGAGCCAATGGAATGACCGAAAACCGGCTCTTGGGCAACAGCTTGATCAGCAGACCTGTAATAGCTGCGAACCAGCTGAATATCAGCAAAGCTAGTATCAATAAGCCAGCGGCAGAATCCTGTAAATATTGCTGAGTGAGATCAAAAATGAGAACACTAAAACTCAGGGCCAGTCCTGCAACAAGCAAACTGGTTTCAAGCTGTTGCTTTCGGGTATAGAAATAAACACTGAATAAAATAGGCAGAACCAGCACCGAAGCCAAATACCAGATCGAATCCGAGTCGATAAACCGGAACATACTTACTACTGAAATAAGCACCACGACAGCGATAAACAGATAGCGCAAAACCGGATAATAACGTAAGGCATAGATCATACTTAGCCCGGTCAACAGATTCAGACCGAGCAGATAAAGAGTTTCAGCACGCACCAGCCAAAAGCTTTGTTTAAAATAAAAATAGAGTGCTAACTGGCTGACCACACAAAATAATGCAAAGATCCCAATATTCGGCCGATACAGCCAAGGCAGCAACAGCAAAGCCCAAAGCAGAAATAACTGATAACTGTCAGCACCAGTCTGATAAATCTGTCCAATCACGGCCAGACTTAAGCCCAGCATTAGACCCGATACAGTATCCAGACTTTGTCTTAACTTTTCCCGCGCAGTGAAACGCACACTCAGCAATGCTGAACCCAGCAATAAAATTTGAGGAATAAACAGCTGGACAAATTTGGGCAACATCCACCAGTTTGCTGCCAGCAGATACACGATACTGACAGCGATCAGCGCCAGCCCAATGATTTGAAGAATTTGAATCACAGCAGGTTGAATAAATAACAGCGGGGAAAATGGACGATCTGGCGATGGTACTGTTCTGGACATGCTAATCTGTTCAATTTTTATTTGATTTCACCTTAGCATGATTTTTGCAGGATATGCCAGGCAGGAACAGTCCAAGTATGCTGTACATTTTTAAATCAGGATTTGATAAATTCCGTACCCTGCAATCATGAGCAGAATCATGCCGCACAATGCCAGCAAATGTGGATAGAGTCGAGAATGGGATAAGTGGTTGAAACCCAAATACACCACAGACAAAGTCAGAAAATCCAGGAGAATCCAGCTCAAAGTCAAAATAATTAAACTTAAATCAAGATCAGGAGTAATCCCGATAAACTGCGGGAAAAAAGCCGCAAAGAAAATAATGTCCTTCGGATTAGAAATACCAACCAAAAAACCTTGTCGAAAACCACCATGCACAGGAACTAGATTCTCCTGAGCTTGCTCCTGCTGCTTAAAAATAACTTCACGGAAAATCTGCCAGCCTAGATAGCCAATATATAAACAGCCCAGTAACTTGATCGTATCTAGCCATTGCGCATTGATAACCAGCAAACCTTTCAAACTTAATATAGATAAAGCAATTAAAACTAGGGAGGCAAAATTGGTACCAAAAATGGTTCTTAAAGCTGCCGTATAGCCACCTTTTAAACCGGCGCTAGCAACCAGCAACATCACTGGGCCAGGTGTAGCGATCATCACCACAACAGCCAGACAATATAAAAAATATTCACTAATATTCATGCCACCCCTCAGCTATTGTTATTTTTATGCATAAAAAAAGAGGACTTAGTCCTCCTCTTGTATATGAATCAGATGCTGACTGATACCGTCTGCCCGCAGAAAAGCCAGATCATAACTGGCAGTAGCCAAGGCCAAGATCCGGCGCTCAAACTCATCCCACAACGGACGCACCTGCTTATAATGGATGCCCAAACCACTATCGTCGGTAAAATGCCGATTTTTTTCACACAACTTTAAAGCATGATACAACTTGCGCCCTTTGGAAGCATCATCACGCAAACGCACCCGTTTCGACAGCACAAAGGCCTGCACTTTGACAAGATCGGCATGCGGTAACAGCGCCACCAGAATCTGATCCAGCTGTGCATCCAGGCGTTGCCACACAGCTCGATGCTGCTCGGCACTATACGTATTCCAGTGAATCACTTCATGATTAAAACGGCGGCAACCACGACATACCGCATCACCAAATACGGTCGAGCAACGCCCTGCACATGGGGTTAAAAACGCAATACGACGATCTGAACTCAAAACACACTCCAAAGATACTGCAACTTTCAGTATCTGCATCACTGCACAAAATCCTGGGTCGGGCATGACTATACACGCTCTCCCCCATGAATTGAAGCCTGTTAAAAGACTTGCGTTTTACTCGCTTATTCACTCGAATCAAGCTAAAATATGCGCCTTTCAAATTATCATGCTACGTTGGAGTATTCCATGAACGCTACTGTAGAACAGCTTGCACCTGTAGAACAGCAAGCGACGACTGGTTGGGTTGTTGCCGCACTTTATCAATTCAAAGAAGTTCAAGATCCTGCCGATCTTCAGCAACGTCTTTTGGACCTGGTAAAATCCATCAACCTTTGCGGTACTCTAATTGTGGCAGGTGAAGGCATTAACGGTACGGTTGCAGGCGACCGTGCATCGATTGATCAAATTCACCAGTTCCTTCTAAATGAAGGTTTTAACGAAATGGAATACAAAGAATCTGACAGTTCTGAAAAGCCATTCCGTAAGATGAAAATTAAATTAAAAAAAGAAATCGTGACTTTAGGCGTGGAAGTAAAACCGCGTGATTTAGTCGGTCACTATCTTGATCCAAAAGAATGGAACGAACTGATTGCACGTGATGACGTGATTCTGGTCGATACACGTAACGATTACGAATACAAAGCCGGCACTTTCAAAGGCGCAATTGACCCGAAAACTGAAAGCTTCCGCGAATTCCCTGAATACGTGAAAAATAATCTGGAACAGCACAAAGACAAGAAGATTGCGATGTTCTGTACAGGTGGTATTCGTTGTGAAAAATCAACCTCTTTACTTCTTCAAGAAGGCTTCACTGAAGTTTATCACCTGAAAGGCGGTATTTTGAAATACCTGGAAGAAACCCCGGCTGAAGAAAGCATGTGGGAAGGTGAATGCTTCGTGTTTGATGGTCGTACTGCCGTAACGCACGGTGTTGAAGAAGGCCAAAACACCAAGTGTCATGCGTGTGGCTGGCCTTTACTTCCAGAAGAAGTTGCCCTCCCAAGTTATGAACATGGTGTCTCTTGTGTGTACTGTATTGACAAAACCTCGGAGAAACAAAAAGAAGGTTTCCGTATGCGTCAATCACAAATTTTAGCAGCAAAACGCAAACGCCTCTAATTTGGCCTTTTGTAATGAAATATATAAAAACCCTCTTCGGAGGGTTTTTTGTTTACATAAAAATCACAACAGTAATAAAACTCTTACCAATTCCTTACCAAGAACCTCATTTTTTTCCAAACAAGATTGTTAGTCTAATGATACGGTGATTTACAAGCTAAGTCTTTCATTATTAACTGAAATTTTTACTTGAAAAGGAATATAAAATGGCAGGCTCACTTGCTCGAGATTCAGACAATCTGGTTCAATTTCAACCAAAAGAAAATATAAAGCTGCAACGACTTCATCAAATTTCTGAAGAGCTTGAACAGCAGTCACATCTGTTCGTAGTTATCTTGGGAACCATTATTGGCGCAATCTTGGCGCTGTTCATTGGTTACCATATCAATACCAGCATCATGCATTTTATCCTGTTGAGTATTTTGCCGATCTGCTTGGCCTATTTCTTACGTAAAGTTTATATTTATACCCTGACACATAGCTGATTCTGTCTGATCATTTATATTCCAAGACTTTACCGCACAAAAAATACTGCTTAGGATACAGGCAGTATTTTTTATTTTGCCAATCATATGAATCTGACCGAATGGATTATTTCCGTCATGGAGCAACTGGGCTACTGGGGCATTGCCCTGCTCATGTTCCTGGATAATGTCTTCCCGCCAATCCCTTCCGAAATTATTATGCCTTCCGCGGGCTATTCCGCCTCTCAGGGCGAGTTAATACTCTTCGGGGTCATCATGTCCGGCTGTATCGGCTCTCTACTAGCAGCCGCCTTGCTATACTGGATTGGCTATAAATTTAACCATGATTCTATTTTTAAATTTGTCGATCGTTATGGCAAATATTTATTTATTAAATCAGAGGATGTGAAAAAATCACTCAGTTGGTTTGAGCATTATGGTCACCGGATTGTGTTTTTTGGCCGCATGATTCCTGCCGTCCGCTCGCTGATCAGCATTCCTGCCGGCATGAGTCATATGCCCTTCTGGAAATTTATGTTCTATAGCGCACTTGGAACCATCATCTGGACTACATTTTTGGCCTGTGTCGGATTTTATTTTGGCGAAAACCAGCAGTTGATGCAGCAAATTTTCAGTAAAGTCAGTTATGTGATTATTGCCATTGTTGCGGTAATTATTATCTGGATTTTCTACCGTAGACAGCAGCGTAAAAATCGTCCATCCTGAGGAAGATCCCTTAAGGAGATTAAAACGATGTCGCATTATCTTAAATATTTTGCCACCGTTTATCTGACCTTGGTTCTATTGGTAGGCATATTCATCTATGTATTCAATCTGGGCGCCATTCTGCTGATTCCTGCCCTGATTGCTTCTGCCTTTCTCAGTGCCCGATACTTTGTTAAGAAAGAACTTCGTTTGCCGACTCAGCAAGAGAAAAGCAAACTGGTCTGGGGCTCCACTATTATTGCCATGACA
Organism: Acinetobacter lwoffii; assembly: GCF_052078135.1. Lineage (GTDB taxonomy): Bacteria > Pseudomonadota > Gammaproteobacteria > Pseudomonadales > Moraxellaceae > Acinetobacter > Acinetobacter lwoffii_Z. Next base: position 33,263 of record NZ_JBQGUZ010000006.1, on the reverse strand, counting down.
TTCGGGTTTATCTTTTTAGTAGTGGTCATCTGGATGAACCCGCAGACAGATGAGATTTATAGAACCATCACCTATACAGGAAGAGGAACAAATTCATTCCTGGTGGCTGCAAGTATTGCCTTACATGCCTTACTGTTCCATATCGCCTACAATGCGTATGCACGCTATAGTCTGGCCAAGCGTACAGGCTTGGAAAGAAAATAGGATCGAGCAGCTCTCAAAGATGCAAAAAGACCAAAGCTAAAAAAAGCACCCTGCGGTGCTTTTTTTATGAATTATTCTGGAGTGTGATACATCAGATACAATTCATTTAAGTTTTCTGGAATTTCTTCTGCAAGTTCATCCATTAACTGGCCATTGCGACGGAAAGTTTCCATTTGTGGATCTTCATCATCAATGCCGCTGAAGACCATGATTGGCAGGGTTAAATCCACCAGTTGTTCTTCAAATTCTTCAGTAAACCAAGCGTCTTCGTTTAGGAACATGGCGTCTACAAAGCCCACACTCCAGTCACCCAAGCTTGATTCAGTATCTGCTTCTTCAATTTCAAACGGGAACGTAATCCCTTCTTCATTGGCTAAGCTTTGACGAATAGACTCTAACCATGCTTGCACCTGAGTGATGATTTCTACAGGCACTTTCTTTTGATTACTATCAAAAAGTTCGTCTAACCATTTGTCGAATTTTGGGCCTACTGCAATAGCACATAAGAAACCATGGGTTGCCGCGAAATCTAGACCATGTTCATTTTGGTCACCATCTAGATATTCACTCAACAGGTCTAAATCTAAAGCACTCATCTAACATCCAAACTTAGAAAACCGAAAGGTTTAGCATAGCATTTATTCAGGCTATGCTAAATCCGAATTCGTTAATCTTCGTCGTCAAAATCGTCATCATCGTCGAAGTCATAGTCAAAATCTTTGAGTTCGCGCTCTAAACGACGTTGGGTCAGCAGATCATCGATCAGACGACGTTTTTCCAACGACTCTTTAGCACTGAGCTTGCTAGAAGCCTCATCGAAATTAACATCATCTTCACCGAAGTTATCATCTAGTTCAAAATCTGTAGAAGACACTAAAACTTCCTCATGAGTGAAAAATGTAAAAGGATTTAAGCGCTATTTATCGTGCCTAAAATAACAAGTCAAGTTTTATTTGGATTTTCGTATTTTTAATTTGTAATTAGGGGTTTTTTCTGTCTCAATTGTGTGCCATGATATAATCCACCCTGCGTGCTTATGTTTTTTGATTCTCCTTTTTTGAGTCATAAACAGACACGCATGGGATGAACTTGAAAACAACAAATTCACCCCCATCTTAAATTACTGAATTTCATTTTAAATATTTTATCAGACAGCTTTCATGCTGAATTCCCTGATGAAATATGTAGGCTATTCACTAAATTTAACGAGCTTAAATCGTGCAGCATTGTACGGTTTTTTACTGCCACAGATTCAACGAAGAGTAAGCAAAAGATGAGCGATATGACTTCCCCTACTTCTCAAGTAGCGGCTCTGATTAGCCGAGGCAAAGAACAAGGTTATTTAACCTTCGCTGAGGTTAACGATCATCTGCCGGACTCCATCACAGAAAGCGAGCAGATTGAAGATATCATTCAGATGCTGAATGATGTCGGTATTCCGGTACATGATCGCGCGCCTGAATCTGATGATACGATGTTCGAAGATACTGCAGAAGCGGCGGATGAAGTTGCAGAAGAAGAAGCTGCAGCCGTACTTGCATCTGTAGAAAACGAGCCAGGTCGTACCACTGACCCTGTACGTATGTATATGCGTGAGATGGGTACAGTAGAACTTCTGACTCGTGAAGGCGAAATCAGCATCGCAAAACGCATCGAAGAAGGTATTCGTGATGTTTTGCACTCGATTGCTTACTGGCCGAATGCGGTAGAAGTGGTACTGCAAGAATACAAAGATTATGAAGCGGGTGAACGCCGTCTTGCTGACCTTTTATCAGGTTATTTAGATCCTGAATCAGATGAAGAAATTCCTGAAGTTCTAGAAGAAGAAGCGGTTCTTGCTGAAGATGAGACTGACTCGAAAAAATCGACCAAAGATGTAAAACTGGACGATGATGAAGAGGAAGAAGAAGCAGATTCTGATGATGAATCAGAAGCAGATTCTGGTCCAGATCCTGAAATTGCTAAAGCGCGTTTTACTGAACTGGAAAATGCGTGGCTGAATACCAAAGCAACTATTGAAAAACATGGTCGTGACAGCAAACAGGCTGAAGAAGCTTTGCAGGCACTTGCAACTGTATTCATGATGTTCAAATTTACCCCGCGTCTATTTGATATCATTTCTGAAATGATTCGTGGTACCCATGATCAAATTCGTGGTGCAGAACGTGAAGTGATGCGTTATGCAGTACGTCGTGGCCGTATGGATCGCACCCAGTTCCGTACCAGCTTCCCGGGCCAAGAATCGAATCCAGCCTGGTTAGATGAGCAGATCGCAAAAACACCTGCAGACCAGAAAGCTTATCTGGAAAAAGTACGTCCAGACGTATTGGCCTTCCAGCAAAAAATTGCCGATATCGAGAAAGAGCTTGGCCTTGATGTAAAAGGCATTAAAGACATTGCCAAACGTATGGCCGTCGGTGAAGCCAAAGCACGTCGTGCCAAGAAAGAAATGGTTGAAGCGAACTTGCGTCTGGTAATTTCGATTGCGAAGAAATATACCAACCGTGGCTTGCAATTCCTGGATCTGATTCAGGAAGGTAACATCGGTCTGATGAAAGCCGTAGACAAGTTTGAATACCGTCGTGGTTATAAATTCTCGACTTATGCGACCTGGTGGATTCGTCAGGCGATTACCCGTTCGATCGCGGATCAGGCACGTACCATTCGTATCCCGGTACACATGATTGAAACGATCAACAAGATCAACCGTGTATCTCGTCAGCTTCTACAGGAAATGGGTCGTGAACCGACGCCTGAAGAACTGGGCGAACGCCTGGAAATGGACGAAGTTAAAGTACGTAAAGTACTGAAAATCGCCAAAGAACCGATTTCGATGGAAACACCAATTGGTGATGATGAAGATTCGCATTTGGGTGATTTCATTGAAGACAGCAACATCACCTCACCAATTGATGCTGCAACGTCTGAAGGCCTGAAAGAAGCAACACGTGAAGTTCTGGAAAACCTGACTGAACGTGAAGCCAAAGTCCTGAAAATGCGTTTTGGTATCGACATGCCGACCGACCATACTTTGGAAGAAGTGGGCAAACAGTTTGACGTAACACGTGAACGTATTCGTCAGATTGAAGCCAAAGCACTGCGTAAACTTCGCCATCCATCGCGTTCAGAACACTTACGTTCATTCCTTGAGAATGATTAAGATTTGATACTTGATGTGGAGACTTGAAATTTGATCATCAGTCTCCATTTAAGTAGCCAAGACAGACCCAAACGCCTGCATGATTGCAGGCGTTTAAAATTAGGGGGACTACCATGTTAGACCGTACACCATCTCGTGAACTTCAAGAACATCTTTGGGTTTTCCCTATGGATTATCCGATTAAACTGATTGGCCTTGCGGGCGATGAATTGCGTCACGCTGTCATCGACATTTTTCTAAAACATTTTCCAGATTTTGAAGGTGATAGCGTAAGTATTACACCATCACGTACTGGCAAATATCACTCCATTACCGCACAACTGCGCTTTCTGGAGCTGGAACAGGTGCATGCAGTGTATGCAGATTTGGCCGCCTGCCCGCTGATTAAAACTGCATTGTAATCGAAAATACAAAAGACACGCTTCCGGGCGTGTTTTTTTATGCCTGTACAATGACTGAGCTAGCGCTTAAATATTGCAGATCTCGCCCCTATTTCATGCCGAAATCATTATAATTATGACCAGTTTTTTATAATTACCAAGGACACTTCCTGTGACTGATGTGCTGCAAAAGCCCGAGCTGATCATTCGTCAATATCACGACCTCACACCTTATGAAGATCGTTTTCTGGAAATGAAAACATTTACGGAAACCCGTGATGAACATAGCCCGGATCAATTGTGGATTTTGCAACATCAGGATGTACTGACTCAAGGTCAGGCAGGCAAACCGGAACATATTTTAATACCAAGCAATATTCCGGTGATTCAGACCGATCGTGGTGGTCAGGTGACCTGGCATGGTCCGGGTCAATTGGTGGCTTACTTCATGTTTGACTTGAATCGTCTGGGCTGGAATGTGCGCACGCTGGTGTCTTATGCTGAAAACCTGATGATCGAATTGCTAAAAAAATATGGCATTAATGCCTATGCCAAACCGGATGCCCCCGGGGTTTACGTCGCTGAACGCAAAATTGGCTCACTTGGTTTTAAAATTCGCAAAGGCCGTAGCTATCATGGTTTGTCCCTAAATCTGGATTGTGACCTAAGCGGATTCAATACCATTAACCCTTGTGGCTATGCAGGACTGGAAATGGTACGCATGAGTGATTTGCTCGAACAACCACCCCAATTCAGCCAGTTGTGCACTGAAATTATTGAAACTTTGCGTCACAGCGGGTACTTTAAGCAAGTAACTGTCGAGCAAAGATAAAGCCTTTGCATTTCAACCCCAAATAAATTAGAGTATTTACTCTAAACTAATAATATTGAGATAGGGATCATCACGTGATTGCGACTAAATCCGTAAAACCCGCTTTGCAGCTTGCCTATGTCAAACTCATGATGGATGTGATTGGCCGAGGTCTGGTCATGGCAAGCCAGGTGGATGAAGAAATCAAACAGGAAGTGGCCCACTTTCCAGAAAATTTTACTCTTTCCATGAAAGTCTTTCCGCATGGCCCGGCCTTTGTGGCACGGGTCACTGAGGACAAACAACTGGAACTGGTCAAAAATCTGGAAAAAGCACCTGATTTGATCATTACCTTTAAACATCTGCACCATGCCTTTTTGGTGTTTTCTTTTCAGGAAAGCACCTCACAGGCTTTTGCCCATGACCGTATGATTGCTGATGGCGATATTTCCAATGCCATTCGTCTGGTACGCTGCCTGAATAAAATGGAAGCACTAATTTTGCCAAAAATGGTGGCACAACTGGCAGTGAAAGAATATCCAAGCAATCTGAGCCTAAAAGAAAAACTAAGCGAAGCGAGCAGTATTTATCTGAAAATCGCTCAATCCTATTTGAAACGGAGTGTATAACATGGCTAAACCTTATTATGAATTTTTCTGTCCGGTCAAAGTGATTGCCGGTCATGCCGCGTTAGAACATATTCCGTTTGAACTTGCGACTTTGGGGGCCAAACGTCCGCTCATCATTACTGACAAAGGCGTCCGTGCCAACAATTTGCTGGCACCGATTGAAGCTGCATTTGAAATGGCGGATGCTGCAATTGTAGCGATTTTTGATGACGTCCCACCCGACTCTAGCTTGGGTACAGTACGCAGTGCAGCAAAACTGTATCGCGAAAATCATTGTGATGCGATCATTGCTGTGGGCGGTGGTTCAGTCATTGATACCTCTAAGGCAACCAATATTCTGGTATCGGAAGGCGGTGATGACCTGCTGAAATATTCGGGTGCACATAACTTGCCTAAACCGCTGAAACCGTTCTTTGTGATTCCAACCACATCTGGTACAGGTTCAGAAGTGACCATGGTCGCTGTCGTGTCGGACACTGAAAAGAACGTCAAAATGCCGTTCGCCTCTTATTATCTGATGCCGCATGCTGCGATTCTGGATCCCCGCATGACCCAGACCTTGCCGCCACATTTAACCGCCATGACCGCAATGGATGCTATGACCCATGCGGTCGAAGCTTATACCTGCATGGCAGCCAATCCGATTTCGGATGCTTATGCCACCGCCGCAGTCAAAAAGATCAGTACCCACCTATTTAATGTGCTGGATAACCCTTCCGATGCACAAGGCCGTCTGGAGCTGGCACAGGCATCGACCATGGCGGGAATTGCATTTTCCAACTCGATGGTTGGCATTGTGCATTCACTGGGGCACTCATTGGGTGCAGTGGTACACCTGCCGCATGGTTTATGCATGAACTTATTCCTGCCTTATGTGCTGGAATACAACAAAGAGGTCAATGGCGATAAAATCGCAGATCTGCTCCTGCCTTTGGCGGGTGCCGATATTTATGCACAAACGCCGGCGCATCTACGTGCTGACAAAACTATTGCAACGATTCTAACCATGCGTGACCGGATTTACAGTCTCACCAAATTACCGCGCACATTACGTGAAACCGGTAAGATTTCTGAAGCCCAGCTCGATGAAGTGGCAGAGAAAGCCCTGAATGATGGTTCCATCATTTATAATCCGAAAGAAGCTACCCTGGAAGATTTAAAATCTATCTTAAAAAAGGCTTGGTAATTACTGAAAAATAAGCCAATATAGCCGAAATTCCAGCCTGATGTTTTTTTAAACATCAGGCTTTTATCTTGCATAAGAAAAAATTCGATTTCTATTTTTGAATGGCACATTTTATGCAGGACAAAAGTCAAAAAAATAGCTAGCAAAAGCCGTTCTTTTCAAGTAGATTGGCGGACTTTTATAGAAAACTGTAGGGGGGATCGTTCGTCTCAAACGATCCTTATAAATATGACTGATCCTTGATCAACGATTAAGAGGATAACGCCGTTGACTAATATCTCTGGGACTCAATCGGCAGCTAAACTGCAAAAAACGCTGGGACTCTGGCACATCATTATTATTGGTTTAGCTTATATTCAACCCATGACCTTGTTTGATACATTTGGTCTGGTATCTGAAGAAAGTAACTTCCACGTTCCTACCTCTTACATTTTTGCACTGATTGCAATTTTGTTAACCTCCTTGAGCTATGGTCATATGATTCGTCGCTACCCTTCTTCGGGTTCGGCCTATACCTATGCGCAAAAATCCATCCACCCGAACGTAGGTTTCATGGTGGGTTGGTCATCCTTGCTGGATTACCTGTTATCGCCAATGGTCAATATCATCCTGGCGGTGATTTATCTGGAAGCACTTTTCCCAGACATGAACCATTGGGTTTGGGTCATTGGTTTAACCGCCTTTATGACCGCGATTAACCTTCGTGGTGCGAGATTTGTTGCCAACTTCAACAGTATGATTGTATTCGTACAATTGGGCGTCATTGCATACTTCACCTGGATGGTTTACCAACTTCTGGAAGGTGGCGTAAATGCAGACGGCACACTGGTCGATGCAAAGTACCAACTGTGGAGTTTAGAGCCATTCTGGAATGAGTTTACTTCTGTTGCTGCCCTGATTACCGGTGCAACCTTACTGTGCTTCTCATTCACAGGTTTTGACTCTTTAAGTTCTCTTGCTGAAGAAACCAAAGATACCGAGAAAACCTTACCTAAAGCGATTTTCTTGACTGCATTGTTGGCAGGTATCATCTTCATCATCAGCACTTACTTCATGCAGATCTTCTTCCCGAATGATCCAAAAACTTACTTTGAAGATATCGCTGCAACACAGCCTGATATTTTACAAGCTGTCGGTGGCGTGGCGTTTAAGACAGTCGTACTTTACTTCGCGATTGTGACAGTTATGGCTTCTGGTATTTCAGCACATGCGGGTGTATCGCGTCTGATGTACGTGATGGGTCGTGATGGCGTAATCAACAAAAAGATCTTCGGTCATATTAGTCCGAAAAACTATACACCTTCCTACAACATCCTAATCGCTGGCGCAGTGGCTTTAACTGCTGGTTTTATGGATCTTGATTTTGTCGTGTCATTGATCAGCTTTGGTGCCTTAACGGCATTCAGTTTCGTCAACTTATCGGTGATTTCACGTTATGCATTACGTGATGGTCGTACCAAGAGTGCTAAAGAGATCATGAACTTTGTCGTTGTTCCTTTACTTGGCTTCATTTCAGTATTTGCATTGTGGCTAGAAGTCGATGAAGCTTCGCTTAAATATGGGCTGATCTGGGCATTTGGCGGTATCTTGTACTTGGGTTATAAAACCAAAGGCTTCAAGCACCCTGCTCCTCAGCACAATGAATTTGACGATAAATAATATCGTTTCAATTGAAATAAAAAAGGCGCTTCATGCGCCTTTTTTATGTCTGTCATGTTTTGATTTTACTAATGCAGATAGCAATCAAAACCCATCTGGGTATTGACCCGATTATTTTCATAACCTAGTTTTTCAATAAACAGACTGCGATTAGACAATAACTTTTGCTCTTCCGGACCTAAACGGGCTCTATTTTTGATAGCCAGTTGATACATTTCATCCACAACATCCTGAAAAATATCACAGACTTCTTCACGCTTGGCGGGCTTTAATTTACGCCCCCGCCAGGTCCATTGAAAATCATCTGAATTCAGGCTCTGCCCCCATTTTTCGATACGCGTATCTAAGCGTTTTTGCATGTTGAGCAAGCCCTGCTGTATTTCCGCTTGAGTAATGGGTTGAACTTCCTTTGTTGCCGATGTGGCAGCACTGCCCTCTTCCGCATTCACGGAAGCCGCAACAGTTCCAAGACAACATGCGATGACAAGTTTTACTAGAGGCTTCAAAGCTGCACCTTTTGTTATATTTGATAAAGTTATAAATTCAAGCATACAACGAAGTGAAAAGCAGTTTATCTATTTGTTACACAAAATAAAAAAGCCACCCAAAGGCAGCTTTTAGAATCATCACAAATTTCCGCTTAAAGCGTTTTAAAACCCTGCTGACGCCAAGCTTCGTAGACAATTACTGCAGTGGCATTTGACAGGTTCAGACTTCGCGAGTTCTCTGCCATCGGTAAACGAATCCAGTGCTTTTGCGGAAACATCATACGAACATGTTCAGGCAGACCACGAGTTTCCGGACCCATTAACAAGGCCACAGGACGGTTTAAATCCGAAGTATGCGGTGTTTCAGAACCTTTGGTGGTCAATGGATAGATTGCATCCAGCCCAATGCCTTTGCTTGCCAAATCGGCCAGACAGTCTTCGATGTTTTCCCAAATCTGCATATTGGCATATTCGTGATAATCCAGACCGGCACGTTTCAGCTTTTTGTCATCCAACTCAAAACCCAGCGGCTTGACCAGATGTAACTGTGCTCCTGTATTGGCACACAGACGAATAATATTGCCTGTATTTGCAGGAATTTCAGGCTCATATAAAACAACGTGGATCACAGCTTACTCACTCAATATATTTAATTCAGACACAACATTCGCCTTGCGCTCGGGCAAAGCAGTGCTTTGCTTATCCTCTTACTTCAGGCCTAGCCTTCGCCTTGCGCTCGGGCAAAGCAGTGCTTTGCTTATCCTCTTACTTCAGGCCTAGCCTTCGTCTTGCGCTCGGGGCAAAGCAGCGCTTTGCTTATCCTCTTACTTCAGGCACAGCCTTCGTCTTGCGCTCGGACAAAGCAGTGCTTTGCTTATCCTCTTACTTCAGGCACAGCCTTCGTCTTGCGCTCGGACAAAGCAGTGCTTTGCTTATCCTCGCTCATGCCATTGCAATTGTTCACGTAAGCGTACAACTTCACCAATAATGGTCAAAGTCGGGGCTTGAATCTGATGTTCGGACACTTTGGATGCAATATCAGCAAGCGTTCCTACTACAACTTTCTGTTCAGGCGTCGTACCTTTAGAAACCAAGGCCACTGGCATGTCGGCTCGCTGACCATGAGCGATTAATTCTGCACAGATTTTCTCCAGTCCCACCAACCCCATATAAAGCACCAAGGTCTGGTTTTCATAGACCAACTCACTCCAAGGCAATTCGGGTGAGCCTTCTTTTAAGTGACCTGTCAGAAAACGCACACTTTGCGCATAATCACGATGGGTTAATGGAATACCGGCATAGGCTGAACAGCCTGAAGCTGCGGTAATCCCTGGAACCACTTGAAAAGTGATACCTGCCGCAAAAAGTTCTTCAATCTCTTCACCGCCACGCCCGAAGATAAATGGATCACCGCCTTTCAGACGACAAACCCGCTTTCCTTCACTGGCATATTTGACCAATAGAGCATTAATCCCATCTTGCGGAACCGCATGATTGGAACGTGCCTTACCGACATAGATCTTTTCCGCATCGCGGCGGCACAGCTCCATAATTGGCGCTGAAACCAGTCGGTCGTAAATGACCACGTCGGCTTGCTGCATTAAACGCAAGGCTTTTAAGGTCAACAATTCTGGATCACCCGGACCCGCACCAACCAAGTAGACTTCACCTTTCGGCTGTTGCCATTCCTGTAAGGCCTGCTCAATCAGGCGATCTGCTTCCGCGATATTGTCGTTGAACACCTGTTCTTTTAGCGAACTGGCATATAAATCTTCCCAGAAAATACGGCGTTCATCCGGATTGACTATTTTAGCCTTAACCGCACTGCGCCATTTTCCTGAAAATTCAGCCAGCTTGCCCATTCCATGCGGAATAGTCGTTTCCAGTTGGGTACGGATCTGACGCGATAATACCGGCGACGTGCCATTCGATGCCACCGAAATCACCAAAGGCGAACGGTCAATAATAGCAGGAACCATAAAGCGGCAATGCGGTGGATCATCAACGCTATTGACCAAGACATTTTCCGCTTCACACAGTTCAAAGACCTGACGATTGGTCTCGGCATCATCAGTCGCCGCAATCACTAGTCGATATGGACGTAATGCAACTTCAGGATGAAAAGCTGCCTGCACATATTGTCCTTGGCTATTTTGCACAATTCGCAGCAGACTCTCTTCAATTTCAGGCGCAATGACATGAATAATCGCACCTGCTTTTTGAAGTAAAAGTGCTTTACGGTATGCAATATGTCCACCACCGACAATCAGACAAGGTTGCTGTTGCAACTTTAACGAGATTGGAAAAATATCCACGAACTACCTCAAAATTTTAAATCTGACTGTCTATGCAATTTTCATGCACATTTAGGAATGCTGAGATCGACAATTAGTCGATATAAGTCGCACCACCCATATATGGACGTAATACTTCAGGAATCTCAATGGAGCCATCGGCACGTTGATAGTTTTCCATCACTGCAAGTAAAGTACGACCCACGGCCAGACCTGAACCATTCAAGGTATGCACAAATTCAGTTTTCTTCTGATCAGCACGGTAACGCGCTTTCATACGACGCGCCTGGAAATCACCCATGTTTGAACAAGATGAAATTTCACGGTAAGTATTTTGGCTTGGTACCCAAACTTCCAAGTCATAAGTCTTGGTCGCACCAAAGCCCATGTCACCACCACAAAGTAAAATTTTACGATATGGAAGTCCAAGTGCCTGCAAGATGCCTTCAGCATGGCCAGTCAATTCTTCAAGCACTTGCATCGAAGTTTCAGGCTTCACAATTTGAACCATTTCGACTTTGTCGAATTGGTGCTGACGGATCAAACCGCGGGTATCACGACCATAAGAACCTGCTTCGCTACGGAAACATGGCGTGTGCGCTGCATATTTCAGTGGCAGACGGTCTGCATCAATAATTTCATCACGTACGAAATTCGTCACTGGCACTTCAGCAGTTGGAATCAGATAAAACTCTTTTTCACCCTGCAGCTTAAACAGATCTTCTTCAAATTTAGGCAGCTGACCTGTACCGCGCAATGAGTCTGCATTGACCAGATAAGGCACATAGGCTTCAGTATAACCATTTTGGTCTGTGTGCGTATTCAGCATGAACTGGGTAATGGCACGTTGTAAACGTGCTAATGGACCTTTTAGTACGCTAAAACGTGAACCGGTTAATTTGGTCGCGGTTTCAAATTCCAGACCGCCCATCATTTCGCCCAGATCCGTATGGTCTTTGATTTCGAAATCAAATTCACGCGGTGTACCCCATTTCAGGATTTCCACGTTATCACTTTCGTCTTTACCTTCAGGCACAGCTTCATCGGGCAAGTTTGGAATAGACAGTAATTTTTCTTCAAGCTCAGTTTGCAGTTCAGCCAGTGCTGCTTCAGCCGCTTTGATTTCATCACCAATCGTAGACATGCGTGTCATGATTTCAGATGCGTCACCACCTGCTTTTTTAATTTGACCGACTTGTTTGGCACCGGCATTACGTTCAGCTTGCAGGGTTTCTGTCTTGGACTGAATCTCTTTACGGCGTGCTTCTAGGGATGCCCACTCTTCAACATTGAGTTGAACACCACGTTTTGCCAAGGCTACATTTACAGCCTCAATATTATTTCTGAGTAATTTCAGGTCGATCATAATCAATCTTTGCAGAAGAAAAAAAACTGGCTATAGTGTAAGCTCTTAACGTCAAAAAATACAGTGACCATGACCCTGGCTGCGTCCTATTAGCACAATATTTAGGAAGCTTCTTACTGCAAAATGGCTAAATATTCAGGCTGAATCACTTCATTTAAATCCGCATAGGACACTTTTAATTCAGGCATTCCTGTTGCTGCGGGAGCTAGTTCGCCTGCCGGATACACCATCACCAGACCTGTTGTATCAAAATAATAGTTATCACTCAATTTTAACTGCTGTTGTTGAATCCCTTGCGTATTCAGCCATTGAGTATTAGCCTGATACATTGCATTCAGCAATTTCTGCTCACCGCCATTTAATAACAGTTGAGACAAGGCCAAACGTTTTTTCTGTTTTAGATCAAAATTGATATATTCCACATGTTTCAGAGAAGCATTTTTGTTCCTCGCCAGATTGGAACTTTTTAAGGCAAAGGTCGCCAGATGAGCGTGCTGACCAACAAATTCCACCTTGATAAAGCGCTGATCCAGATAATGCGGCTCATCGGCTTTTTTAGGATTTTTCTGGGTGACTTTGGTGAATGCAACAGGTTCAGTATGCTGAATACGCTCAATAAAATATTGATTAATCCAGTCAATATTGCTGTCCACCGTCTGTAGATCAAAGCGTACACAACCCTCTATTTCACACACCACTTTGGCTGCCCCTTTAATTGGAACGGTTTTGGCTTCAATTTGCACAACCCGATCTGTTTGCGCAAGCTTTGCCACTGAACTGGATTGAGGCTGACAACCCAACATACTTACAGTGAGTAATAAAACAGCGTAAATTTCAGTAGTTTTAAATAGATTAATCTTCATCCTGAGCTCCAAAAATTTTGCAATTTCATTGACTCGACTTTTATTTATTCTAAGATGCTCTCGTGTTTAGATATAGCTGAACCTTGTAGTCTGTCCAAAACAATCCTGATGATCGGCAATAAAAAAGCAACCTCGAAAGGTTGCTTTTTTTATCTGGTTCATATTGATGCTTATTGATCAATGATGTCCGTACCTTTTGGTGGAGTAAAGTTAAAGGTAGAGGCTGGAATACTGCTATTTACTTTTACATTGCTAAATTTGATATTGGTGGTTTGTCCCAATGAATCCTGCAAGATCATCAAGCTTGGTGCTTTGTTTGCGCCAAAGCTAATGGTCAGGCTTTCAAACACACCATCGGTATTTTTAGGATACAGCGTGTAATAGGTTTTGCCTTTATTTGGCTGAGTCACCCGGTAAGACTGCATAATCTGGCTGGTGTTTCCTGACAGCAATAACGCCGGTGTATTAGCAACCTGCTCATCTAAGCTTTGACGAACGACTTGTTGCAAGTCAGGATCATAAATCCATACGGTTTTACCCGTGGTTGCAATGACTTGCTTCGACGGTGCGGTCGTTTCCCAATAGAATTTACCCGGACGCTCAACTTTCATCACCCCTTTAAAGGTTTGATTCATATGTTGTGCGGTCAAACCTTTTTTCTGGGTCGCTCTTGGATTGGTTACCTTGGTACTTTGTTCGAAATTTGCCGTCATGCTACGCACATGATTGAGCTGTTTGACCAGACTGGCTGTTGCCTGTTGCTCCGAAGCTGCCACAGGTGCAGCAAACACGGTTGTACTCATCACCGGTGCTAAAGTCACTGCACCCAGAGCCATAGCACAGACGGTTTTACGAAGCATATTCATAATTTCACCCTTATATTTTGCTTGATCGCAATTTATTTGATAGCTCATCTTAAACGAAAATTAAAAGCTAAAATGATAGAAAATAAGAACTTTTGTATTGTTATTAATTCGAAACTGGTTTTTTTGTTCATCATTATGAAGATTTCAGGACAATTTTTACATTATGGAATGTCGCTTAATCTGCCTATTAATTTTCAGGCATAAAAAAACCCACAATAACTGTGGGCTTTTTTCTATCTCAGCGAATTACGCGTCAACAGATACGTAGCGACGGCCGAATTGACCTTTCACTTCGAATTTTACTACGCCATCAGCAGTAGCAAATAATGTATGGTCACGACCCATACCAACGTTTTGACCAGCGTGGAATTCAGTACCACGTTGACGAACGATGATGTTACCTGCAGTTACAGTTTGACCACCGTAAACTTTAACACCTAACATCTTAGGATTCGAATCACGACCGTTCTTAGTCGAACCACCGGCTTTTTTAGTTGCCATGTCTATTTACTCCTCGTAATTAGCCTGAAATAGCTGTAATTTTCAACTCAGTGAACCATTGACGGTGACCTTGTTGTTTACGGTAGTGTTTACGACGACGCATTTTGATGATGCGGATTTTGTCGTGACGACCATGGCTAACTACTTCAGCAGTTACAGTAGCACCAGCAACAACTGGAGCACCGATTTGAATGCTTTCACCGTTAACAAGCATCAATACGTCATCAAACGTAATAGTCGCGCCAGTTTCAGCTTTCAATAATTCTACTTTAAGGGTTTCACCCTCAACTACACGGTGCTGTTTACCACCGCTTTGGATTACTGCGTACATAATGTACTCCAAACAAGCCCGTGTCGTCGTGCCGATAAAGGAATATATCGAACTTAAGACGTACGCCACTGGGGGGATATCTAAGGGCGAGGATTTTAAGGGATATTCAAAAAAACAACAAGCCATTTTACTGAAATAATAATGAGCAGGATGCGCTAATTATTTAACTATTAAATAATTTCTATCAAATCAAATACTCAAGATATATTCAGCAACAAAATAATACAGCAGAAATCCGGCCAGTTTGATTAATATACTCAGCCTGACGAATAGGGCGATGCCCTGACCTTTCCTGATTTTTTATGGCTCGAAATATGGATCGAATCTACATAAGATCTATAAAAAGCTGATTTTTAGTGGAGTTTATGCATTTCTTAGGTTTCACTCATGTTATAAATTGTTAAACTACGCCCAGCGATTTACCAGACTAGAGGTTTTCTTTCACATGACCATCGACTTTAAGCAAGACATTCTCGCGCCTGTTGCTAACGACTTTGCTGCGATGGACACATTCATTAATGAAGGAATTACCTCAAAAGTTGCATTAGTGATGGCTGTCAGCAAACATGTGGTAGAAGCGGGTGGCAAACGTATGCGCCCGATTATGTGCCTTTTGGCCGCCAAGGCGTGTGGTGCTGAAAATTTAGAACCGCACCGCAAACTGGCTGCAATCATTGAGATGCTGCATACCGCAACACTGGTGCATGATGATGTGGTGGATGAGTCTGGCCTGCGCCGTGGCCGCCCGACGGCCAATGCCACCTGGAATAACCAGACTGCGGTTTTAGTCGGTGACTTTCTGATTTCACGTGCTTTTGATTTGCTGGTCGATCTGAACAACATGGTGTTGCTCAAAGATTTTTCGACCGGTACCTGTGAAATTGCTGAAGGTGAAGTGCTGCAACTACAATCCCAGCATCAACCGGAAACCACTGAAGCGACTTATTTGAATATTATTCATGGCAAAACTTCGCGCCTGTTTGAACTGGCCACCGAAGGTGCTGCCATTTTGTCGGATAAAGATGAATTCCGTCAGCCTTTAAAAACCTTTGCCGGACATTTCGGCAATGCTTTCCAGATTATTGATGACATTTTAGATTACACCTCCGATGCGGACACGCTCGGCAAAAATATTGGTGATGATCTCATGGAAGGTAAACCGACCCTGCCATTGATTGCGGCACTGAAAAACACCACCGGTGAGCAACATGAAATCATCCGTCGCAGTATTGCGACTGGCGGTACGGAACATCTGGAACAGGTCATTCAAATTGTCAATGAATCTGGTGCGCTGGATTATTGCCGTCAACGTGCTACAGAAGAAACTGAAATTGCAATTGATGCCTTACAGGCATTACCTGACTCCGAATATCGTCAGGCCCTGATTAATCTGGCCAAACTGGCCCTACACCGAATTCAGTAACTTTTAAACTCGCCTATGCATATTAATTTTCTAGATCTTTTTCAAAACATGCAACACCAGCTTGAACAACCTCGGGCGGTGCTGGATGAAAATCTTCTGATTGAACTGGTTGAAAGAATCAGACCTGAAGACAGCAGAAATACCGAAGAGATCGAAGCGAAATTCAATGCATTTATCCGGGCTTTATTACTCACCCCGAATGCGGTTGCCACGCTTCAAACCTTTACCCTGCGGATCATTAACCGCTATAAACAGACCGGTCTGTTTTCCGATACCGGCATTTTGTCTCTAGATGGATTCTGGAACCAGCTAAACCAGCGCCTTGGTGCACATGTCTTGCCGCTGATTCCTGACCATCAACAACTTCAGGAATTATTTCGCAAGGTTTTTTATCAACGTACTGATAAATACTGGCTGGATTATTTTGATGAAGATGACTGGCAACGTTTATTTGCAGTCCTGAATCAGGGACATTCCAATCAACCTGAAAAAACCCGGATTAAAGACCAGCTAATTAAGGCACTGACCATTTTGTCGTACCGGATCAGTGGTATTGGTCTGCACCCTGAATTCATTAATGCCCAGCCTGAACTGATGGAATACGAATCTCCTTTTCTGGTGCAGAATCGTGAGATTAACGAGTTTATTCAGGAATATAAAAAACGTTATAACACAGTCACCCTGGTCGATTCGATTACCCCACCGGATGCCTCACAAGCGCTGGTGATGCTGGAACAATGTCATGATGTCGTGGCCAAGATTCGCCGTTCTACCAAGCGGACTGGCGTCAGTGTCAGCCTGACCTATATGCTGGCACTGCTAGAACAGTGTCTGGAACGGGTTGAGATTCTGCTGAATATGGTTATGGATGACGATGATCTGCGTTATCAATCCATTGGCCTGTTTATGGCGGACATTACTGAAGCAATTTATAGTGAACGCAGTGTGCGGGCCCTGCTGGCTACCAATAGTGAACTTTTGGCTTTACAGGTCACTGAAAATGCCAGCAAGACTGGTGAACATTATGTGAGTACCGACAAGCAAGGCTTTCTGGCCATGTATAAATCGGCTGCAGGGGCTGGTGCCATCATCGCAACGATGGCCACCTTAAAAGTTCTGATGACACGCCTCACCATGGCCCCTTTGATGCAGGCCTTTAGCTATAGCATGAACTATTCACTAGGTTTTATGCTGATTCATGTGCTGCATTTTACCGTGGCAACCAAACAACCGGCGATGACTGCCGCTGCACTGGCTGCTACCGTACAGCAGCGTAAAGGCTCGAAAATGGCTCAAATTGCCGAGCTGGCTGCGCTGATTGTAAATATCATCCGCACCCAGTTTGTCGCCATTTTGGGCAATATTTCTATTGCAATTCCCGTAGCAGCATTGATTACCCTGCTGTGGGATTTTGCGCTGCATGAACCTTTAATGAATCATGCCAAGGCTGCCAAAACCCTGCATGACCTGAATCCGTTTACTTCATTGGCGATTCCACATGCAGCGATTGCCGGAGTATGTTTATTCCTGTCCGGATTATTGGCCGGTTATTTTGACAATATGGCCGTTTATCGCAAAGTCGGCCCGCGACTGAAAGCCCATGTGCGTTTATCGCAGCTGATGGGGCAAGAGCGTCTTTACCGTTTTGCTGACTATATCGAACGTAATCTGGGTGCACTGGCGGGTAATTTTATTTTCGGGATCATGCTCGGCAGTATGGGCACCATTGGTTTTATTCTCGGTCTGCCACTGGATATTCGCCATATCGCCTTTGCCTCTGCCAACTTTATTCAGGGTCTAATTACGATCAATGGTCCCGATATCGGCTTGATCGTAGTGTCTTTTCTGGGTGTGTTACTCATTGGCCTGACCAACTTGTTTGTCAGTTTCACTCTGACGATTATTGTAGCCTTACGCGCACGCCGGGTGCGTTTTGAACAGTGGAAACCTTTGGCAAAACTGGTCATGACGCACTTCCTGACCCGACCTAGTGATTTCTTCTGGCCACCCAAGCAAAGCATTGAAATTGACGAAAATCATACATCGACAAAAACTCAAAACTGAGATAATTACACTATATTTAGCAACAAATTCCTTACGAAAAAAATGGAATTCGCATAAAATACGCACACTTGAAAAAAAGTGTACTGACAAGTACACTTTGCTTCAGACAATTGGCCGATCTGCGAACGGTTAAAAGAACAAGGATTTTTGGCATGCATTACTTGTTACTTTTTGTCGGTATTTTATTTTTAATTTTCAGTGTGTTCATCCTGAATATTCCCGCTTTAAGCAAGCTCGACTTGCAGGCTGTGGAATGGATGAGGCTGTATCGCACCGAGTTTTGGAATCAAATTACTCAGTCCTTATCCCTAATAGGTGGCATGCCATTTGTATTATTTTTATCCACACTATGGTGTATTGCATTGCTGTGGTATAAAAAGTATACAAACGCAATTTTTATATGTATCGGAATTATCGGAGGAATTCTCCTAGCTTGGCTGTTGAAATTTGCAATTGCCCGACCCCGACCACCAGAATCCTTGCATCTGGTTGAAAGCTTTGGAAGTTCCTTTCCAAGTGCCCATAGTCTATATGCGGCCTGTCTGGCTTGTTTGGCAATTTACATCCATCGGCAACATTCCCGTTATACCCTCATCGTGATCGGTGCAGTGGTATGGATGCTGATGATGGGGATCTCAAGAGTTTATCTGGGCGTACATTTTCCTTCAGATGTCATATCCGGCTGGAGTATCAGTTTTATTTGGATTTCGTTGTGGTATATGGTCTGGATCAGATATTGCGCGGCTCACAAATAAGAAAATTTAGATATAAATCTAATTAGAGGTGGAATAATGATGTCTGCAAAGCTTTGGGCACCTGCCCTGACTGCTTGCGCATTGGCAACAAGTCTTGCACTTGTTGGTTGTAGCAAAGATCCTAAAGAGGGCCAGCAAGCTGGTGCTCAACAACAAATGCCACCGACTGAAGTCGGTGTTCTTGTTGCACAACCGCAAAGTGTAGAGCAGTCTGTAGAGCTCTCAGGTCGTACAACAGCATTTGAAATTTCAGACGTACGTCCACAAGCCAGTGGCGTGGTGCTTAAACGCTTGTTCACGGAAGGCAGCTATGTGCGTGAAGGTCAGGCCTTATATGAAATCGATTCAAGCACCAACCGCACTACAGTAGACAATGCCCGTGCAGCGATTGCCCGTGCTGAAGCCAATCTGGGCGTATTGCGTGTGAAGGAAGGCCGTTACCGTCAACTGGTCGGTACCAATGCCATTTCCAAACAGGAATATGATGACATCGCGGCACAGGTCAAACTGGCTGAAGCTGATTTGAATGCCAATCGCGCAACTTTGCGTAATGCAGAAATCAACTTGGGCTATTCGACTGTACGCGCGCCGATTTCAGGCCAGACCAACCGTTCGTCTGTGACGGCGGGTGCTTTGGTAACAGCGAATCAGCCAGAGCCATTGGTAACGATTCAGCGTCTAGATCCCATCTATGTAGATATCAACCAGTCAAGTGCCGAGCTTTTACGTTTACGTCAACAGCTTAATCAAGGCAGCTTGAACAGCTCGAACAACACCAAAGTCAAGTTAAAGCTTGAAGATGGCAGTATCTACCCGGTTGAAGGCCGTCTTGCATTCTCTGATGCCAGCGTGAACCCTGAAACAGGTACTGTGACTTTACGTGCAGTATTCCCGAACAAAAATCACCTGCTTCTACCAGGTATGTTTGCCACTGCACAAATCGTACAGGGTGAAGTACCGAATGCTTTCCTGATTCCGCAAGCAGCTTTGACCCGTACTCCAACAGGTCAGGCGATGGCGATGCTGGTCGGTGCTGACAATAAAGTAACGCCACGTCCAGTGACCACCGTTGGTTCTCAAGGCAGCAACTGGATTGTGACCGAAGGTCTGAATCCAGGCGATAAAGTGATTGTAGATGGTATTGCGAAAGTAAAACCTGAACAGCAAGTTGTACCAAAACCTTATCAACCTCAAGCTGCTGCGCCACAAGGTGCTGCACCGCAACAGCCTGCAGCGAGCGAGAAAAAGGCAGATGATGCTAAAGAGAAACCTGAACAAAAACCTGCTGCAAATGCATAAGGAGTAATGGTTCATGGCTCAATTCTTTATTCATCGCCCTATTTTTGCATGGGTGATTGCATTGGTGATTATGCTGGCGGGTATTTTAACCATCAGCAAAATGCCGATTGCACAATATCCAACCATCGCGCCACCGACCGTGACTATTTCTGCGACTTATCCGGGTGCATCTGCTGAAACTGTTGAAAATACAGTGACCCAGATCATCGAGCAGCAAATGAACGGTATGGATGGCTTGCGCTATATCTCGTCTAACAGTGCGGGTAATGGTTCTTCGTCTATTTCCTTAAACTTTGACCAGGGTGTCGATCCTGATATCGCACAGGTTCAGGTTCAAAACAAATTACAGTCTGCGACTGCCCTGTTGCCTGAAGATGTACAACGTCAGGGTGTGCGAGTGACCAAATCGGGTGCAAGCTTCCTGCAAGTTTTGGCATTCTATTCACCTGATAGCAGCCTGACTGCAGATGACATCAAAGACTATGTTAACTCGAATATTTCTGAACCTTTAAGCCGTGTGGCCGGGGTCGGTGAAGTTCAGGTCTTTGGTGGTTCTTATGCGATGCGCATCTGGCTGGATCCAGCCAAGATGGCCAGCCTGCAAGTAACGCCAAGTGATATTGCCACTGCAATCCGTACCCAAAACGCCCAGGTTGCCGTAGGTCAGTTGGGTGGTGCGCCTGCAGTACAAGGACAAGTATTAAATGCGACGGTAACGGCTCAAAGTCTGTTACAAACGCCGGAACAGTTCAGCAATATCTTCCTGAAAAATGCCACTTCTGGTGCACAGGTTCGCTTAGGTGATGTTGCACGAGTTGAACTTGGTGCAGATAACTATCAGTTCGATTCTAAATTTAATGGCAAACCGGCTGGTGGTGTAGCTATTAAGCTCGCGACTGGCGCCAATGCCCTGGATACCGCACAAGCAGTTGAAGAGCGTTTAAAACAGTTACGTCCGAACTATCCGCAAGGCATGGTCGACCAACTGGCGTTTGACACCACACCATTTATTGAACTGTCGATTAAGAGTGTAGTTAAAACCCTGATCGAAGCGATTATTCTGGTGTTCCTGGTGATGTTCCTGTTCCTGCAGAACTGGCGTGCCACCATCATTCCAACCATGGCGGTTCCAGTCGTCGTATTGGGTACTTTTGCCGTCATTAACATCTTTGGCTTCTCGATTAATACCCTGACCATGTTTGCCATGGTATTGGCGATTGGTCTTCTGGTCGATGACGCGATTGTTGTGGTCGAGAACGTCGAACGGGTCATGGTGGAAGAACATCTCGATCCGGTTGCTGCAACTGAAAAATCGATGAAACAGATTTCTGGCGCATTGATTGGTATTACCTCGGTGCTGTCGGCAGTATTCGTTCCAATGGCTTTCTTCGGTGGAACCACCGGGGTCATTTATCGCCAGTTCTCGATTACGCTGGTCACAGCGATGGTCTTGTCACTGGTGGTTGCCTTAACCTTTACTCCTGCCCTGTGTGCGACCCTGCTGAAACAGCACGATCCGAACAAGCCGGAAAGTAATGGTATTTTTGCGCGTTTCTTCCGCTGGTTTAATAGCAGTTTTGATAAGGTCTCTGTGAAATATCAGGGCGGCGTCAACCGTATGACTCACAGCAAGATTTTCTCAGGCGTGGTGTATGCCGTGGTACTGGGTATTATTGTGCTGTTGTTCCAGAAACTGCCTTCTTCGTTCCTACCGGATGAAGACCAGGGCGTGGTCATGACGCTGGTTCAGTTACCGCCAAATGCTACCTTGGAACGTACCGACAAAGTGGTCAGCACCATGACCAACTATTTCTTGGAAAACGAGAAAGAGCATGTCGAATCCGTCTTTAGTGTGGCAGGTTTCTCCTTCACGGGTGTGGGACAAAACGCAGGTCTGGCATTTATTAAACTGAAAGACTGGTCAGAGCGTCACAGTCCGGAATCTCAAATCGGTGCCATTATTCAACGTGGTATGGCGCTGAACATGATTGTCAAAGATGCGTCTTACATCATGCCACTGCAATTACCTGCAATGCCTGAACTGGGTGTGTCGGCTGGCTTTAACTTACAGCTCAAAGCTGCAAGTGGTCAAAGTCATGATCAGCTCCTGGCAGCACGTAATACGATTCTCGGTCTAGCAGCACAAGACTCGCGTCTGGCTGGTGTACGTCCGAATGGTCAGGAAGATACTCCACAGTACCGTGTCATTGTCGATCATGCACAAGCCGGAGCATTGGGCGTGAGTGTTGCTGAAATTAACAGTACCATGGGTATAGCTTGGGGCGGTTCGTATATCAATGACTTCATTGATCGCGGTCGTGTCAAGAAAGTCTATGTTCAGGGTGAAGCTGGCTCGCGGATGATGCCGGAAGATCTTGATCAATGGTATGTGCGTAATAATCGCGGTGAAATGGTGCCATTCTCGGCATTTGCCACAGGCGAATGGACTTACGGTTCTCCACGTCTTGAGCGTTATAACGGCGTATCGTCCATGAACATTCAGGGTACACCTGCTCCGGGTATCAGCTCGGGCGATGCGATGGTGGCCATGGAAGAAATTGTAGCGAAGTTACCAGAAATGGGCTTGCAAGGTTTCGACTTCGAATGGACAGGTCTGTCTTTGGAAGAGCGTGAATCTGGTGCACAAGCGCCGTTCCTGTACGCCTTGTCACTGCTGATAGTCTTCCTGTGTCTGGCAGCCCTGTATGAAAGCTGGTCGATTCCATTCTCGGTTCTACTGGTGGTCCCATTGGGTATTGTCGGTGCATTATTACTCACCTTTGGTGGAATGGTATTACTGCAAAATCCGAACCTGTCGAATAACATTTACTTCCAGGTGGCGATTATTGCCGTGATTGGTCTTTCTGCGAAAAATGCGATCTTGATTGTCGAGTTTGCGAAAGAATTGCAGGAACAAGGTGAAGAGTTATTTGAAGCGACCTTGCATGCGGCAAAAATGCGTTTACGTCCAATTATCATGACCACATTGGCCTTTGGTTTTGGTGTATTACCTCTTGCTCTGGCTTCAGGTGCGGGTGCAGGTAGCCAGCACTCAGTCGGTTATGGTGTACTCGGCGGCGTGATCAGCTCGACCCTGTTAGGTATCTTCTTTATCCCGGTATTCTACGTGTGGATTCGAAGTGTCTTTAAATACAAACCAAAACAACAAAATCAGGAGTATAAGTCGTAATGCAAAATGTATGGTCTATTACAGGTCGTAGCATTGCGGTATCTGCCCTTGCGCTTGCTTTGACAGCCTGTCAAAGTATGCGCAGTCCAGAGCCGGTTGCGCAGGCAGATATCCCGAGCAGCTATACCAATGCGTCTGGTACTTCTGTAGCAGAACAAGGTTATAAAAACTTTTTTGCCGATCAGCGCCTGTTACAGGTGCTGGATCTGGCATTAAACAATAACCGTGATTTGCGTATTGCTGCCCTCAATATTCAACGAGCTCAGCAACAGTATCAGATTACTGAAAACAACCAGTTACCGACGATTGGTGCCAGTGGTAGCGTATTGCGCCAGGACACCATGAATTCCCAGAATCGTGGTGCAGTGACGACTTATAATGTTGGACTGGGTGTAACTGCGTATGAACTGGATTTCTGGGGACGTGTCCGCAGCTTGCGTGACAATGCGCTAGATAGTTTCCTGGCGACCCAAAGTGCTCGAGATGCGACGCAAATTGCCTTGATTGGTCAGGTATCTCAGGCTTGGCTCAGCTACTCGTTTGCCAATGCCAATCTGGCTTTGGCTGAACAAACGCTGAAAGCCCAGCTTGAATCTTTCAATCTGAACAAGAAACGTTTTGATGTCGGGATTGATAGTGAGCTTCCAGTGCGTCAGGCACAAATCTCGGTTGAAACAGCACGTAATGATGTTGCGAATTACCGCACCCAGGTGGCACAGGCACAAAACCTGTTAAACCTGCTGGTCGGTCAGCAAGTGCCTGCGAATTTATTACCAGCACAACGCGTGTCCCGCATCACTTCAAATACTGCATTGGGTTCAGGCTTGCCAAGTGATCTATTGATCAACCGTCCAGATGTTCGTGCAGCAGAATACCGCCTGTCTGCGGCAGGTGCCAATATTGCGGCAGCACGTGCACGTCTGTTCCCGACAATTAGTTTGACCGGTTCAGCAGGTTATGCCTCTACTGATTTAGGCGACCTGTTTAAATCAGGTAGTTTTGCCTGGTCATTTGGTCCGAGTCTGGATATTCCAATTTTTGATTGGGGTACCCGTCAGGCCAATATCCGTATTTCTGAAACCGATCAGCAAATTGCCTTGTCAGATTACGAAAAGTCGATTCAGACTGCTTTCCGTGAAGTGAATGATGCCTTGGCAGTACGTCAGAATATTGGTGATCGTCTGGCAGCTCAGCGCCGTCTGGTCGAAGCAACCAACACCACCTATCGCTTGTCGCAGGCACGTTTCCGCGCCGGAATTGACAGCTATCTGACTGTACTGGATGCACAGCGTGCGTCTTATGCAGCAGAACAAGGTTTGTTATTGCTTGAACAGGCTAATCTGAACAATCAGGTTGAAGTCTACAAAACCCTGGGGGGCGGCTTGAAAGTCAACACGACGGATACCCTGCCGAATACCCCGTCTGTGTCTGAACAGCGTCGTGCGGCAGAACAGCCAGCGCAATAAATTCCAGACAGATCAGGAAAAGCTCACTTCGGTGGGCTTTTTTTATTGCATTTTCAAGGCAGTTTTCCTATTGTCATAGACCAGCGATTTATTTAGAAAACATGCACATGTTACTTAGCAATCTGGAATCTGTACCGGGACATACCATTCGCCAGCAAATTGATGTGGTGTATGGCAGTACCGTACGCAGCAAACATGTCGGACGTGACTTGCTGGCCGGCCTGAAAAATATTGTCGGTGGTGAGCTTACCGCCTATACCGAACTGCTGGAAGAATCACGACAGGAAGCCATGAACCGCATGATTGAAAAAGCCCGTAGTAGGGGTGCCAATGCGATTGTCGGCATTCGTTTCTCGACCTCTAATATCGCCCAAGGTGCTTCTGAACTCTTTGTTTATGGGACAGCCGTAGTCGTTGATCCGATCATGCCGAAATTGCCCGACCCTTTTCCGCAGGCAGATTAAAGCATGGATGGTTTAATTCTCCAGATCATCATTTTTGCCATTCTGTTTTGTGTCGGTTTCGGTTTTGGACGTTATAACGAAGGTAAACATTTTCGTTATCTGGATGAACAGGAACAACGTCTGGCATATATCCGGGTGAACAATAGCCGCTTCGCTGTGTCTGAATATTCCGGACAGATGATCAGCAGCAATGTGGTCATTTCCCATGATTATTTTAAATATGCGATTGCAAATGTGCAGAATATACTTGGTGGTCGTCTGACCAGCTATGAAAGTGTAGTAGAACGTGCAAGACGTGAAGCGATTGTACGTTTAAAACTCGAAGCCGAAAAAATTGGTGCGACTCAGATTATGGGCATTCGGCTCAGCACGACTGAACTCGGTATGCAAGGTGGCATGGTGGAAGTCTTTGCTTATGGCACTGCAATCCAACAACCCGCTCAATCCGTTTAAACATCAGTTCAGAAAAAATCTATTGAGATAATCACGCCTGCTACGCGATCCGCGCAGTCAAATGACTCAACTCGAATCAGTTCGACACCTTTAGGATGAAATGTCGTAGAGGAAATAACTCAGGCCGTTGCAATCTTCTTTATTGCAAACGGTTCTGTGCTAGGATCTTGAGAAGTCAGCAAAATAAATATAAATGGCATGATGCAGCTTCTTCAATCTATAAAAATGGCACTTCAATCCCGTCTGTATTTCTTTATTATTTTCCCAGCCATCATTGGATTTTATCTGGTTTTACAGACAGTCACTCCTTTGAGTTGGTCAAGCTGCCTCTTGATCAGCTGGAATATCGCAATTTACGCTTATTTATTATTGACCATAAAAAAACTCTGGCGTATTGATCATGCTCATATTCTGCAACGCGCCATGCAACAGGATGCCAGTAAATGGATCATTCTGTTTCTGGTGATCATCACCCTGATCATGTGTTTTATCGCGATTATTATTGAAATTAATCACTTACCCAAAGATACCACCATCCGAACCGGTCATTTAATCTTGTCAGTTCTGACCATTATTTCAGCCTGGTTCTTGATGCATACGATTTTTGCAATTCATTATGCACATGACTTTTATCTGGCACTCGACAAACAGCAACACGGTGGACTGGATTTCCCCAATACCGCAAGACCGACTTATCCGGACTTTCTATATTTTAGTTATATCATCGGGACTTCTGCGCAAACTGCAGATGTATCCATTACTTGCCAATCTATGCGGGTTCTAAATACCTTACATTTGCTTTTGGCTTACGGATTCAATACCACCATTCTGGCCATCAGTATTAATGTGACGGCAAACTTTATCAGCACTTAAAAAAGTTTTTTGGATAGTGGCAGTCACCCTGAAAATGGCGATCTACCGCCCAAATGACTACCACCACCTAGGTGTATACATGACCAGCTTTTAAATTAGGTCAATCACACTTTTTGATTGCTTCAAGCGGTGAGACCTTTACGCAATTCATCTTCGACAATGCTGAGTTCAATTTCACTAAATTTACGAATCTCACCTTCAGCATGCTTTTCTAGCATGCCACCTAGTAAAGGCACTTTGACTTTGACTGTCCAGTTTAACTGGAACTGGATCTGGTCTTGATCTCCGGTAACTGCACGCTGACAGATGGCTTCGATCGGCAAGTTCGCACCGAGTTGTACCGTCGAAGTCATTTCATTCAGATCGCTGACATCGGTACGCTGCAAACGGAAGGCATCTTTGAGTAATTTTTTTGCGATATCCGGAATATTAACATCCAGATTATAAGCGCGTTTCAGGGTATACATATGCCCCTGCTTTTCCGAAACAAGGATTTCCAAGTTTTGCGCAGGAATTCGATGGCAAACTGCCTCATGCAAACGAATATCATTGGCCAAACGCTTAAATTCATCAATAGACACGCCATTGATAATTGCTTTCACGGTGAACTGATGTGCCATGCTATTTTTTCCTTATTTTTATTACGATATTCGCCTATGCCACTCTCGGCTGATGCGAATAAAAATCAGATACAGAGATGACTCTGCAATTTATATCAACTTTATAGCGGATGTCATTATTCTTTTATCGGGAAATTCCGGCAGCCCGGTCAATGTTTGCAACATAGTTTTACTGAAAGCTGTGCCTGTCCACAGCTGATCTGTAGCTGCGCTTCGCCATAATAAATCACGGCATGAAACTCATCGGCACCATCATCTAGACCGGAAACATAGTATTCAGTTCTAGCTGGGAAAGCCTGCAGCCAGTCAGCCTTATAAAAATCAGACACAGAATCAAACTGCAAATACAGTTCAGGCTCAGCTTCGATCTTCATCGCCAGTGCAATAAACTTCTGTAATTGTGCTTGATGAAAATCAATGATCATAGTATTTCTGCCTTTTTAGTCCGGATCATTGCTCGCCAGACTTCGTACATTTTAAATGACTATTTCAAGGATACGACTCTCGAGTTTTGAGGTTTTTCTAGCACAAGATTATGGCTTAAAGGAGATAAATTATATGGGCTATTTCCGCCAAGCGGCAGAAAAAATCTGAGCTAAGGCATGAGATATCTTTTCTGAATTGCAATGGCTTAAGTACGTAGTCTGAGATCTTCAATCGTACAGAATGACTGAAAGTGGTGTTCTAAGCACAGTCAGAATGCAAAAGTTCCCTGTGAATTTCATGCCGGTGCTCTTCTCCAAAACGGTCGACATGTGCATAGAATACGCCATAGCGACCGACATAATATTCCAGTGACTGATCATAAAAATTCCAGAAAATAGACCATTCGCCTAAATCCATCTGACGAATCTGGGTACCACTGTGCATCGGCATTTTTTGTAATAGTTCTTGCTGTAACTGTTCGGCCTGTGCCCGACTCTCAATATGCACCTGCCGTTGAAAGAATAGCTGTGCCACATCGTCAAACAATTCCAGTTCATAAGCATCCACCAGATGTACTTTCTGCTCTTGCTCGATGACCTCTTGCTCTGTCATGCTGGAAATCTGTGCCGGTTTTTCTGGACGCTGACGCGCCAGATGGCGCTGAGCTTTATAGATCTTTCTGCCGACGATCCAGGCAGCATTCAACATGAATAAAACACATAACAGGAGCAGTAATTTCAGCATGGTGGATGATCTCATGTGACTAATTTTATTTTTATGGTTATAGGATCAAGATTCATTTGAATAGTCCCTTTTGACCCAGCATACGTCTATTTTTTATACAGTGCAAACTTGAGGCTTATTTTTACTATTTATCTTCTCTGCTTGCTCATTTGTGCCTAGATTCGAACTTCGATTTATTTAAAAATTGATTTACTTTGATTTTTTATTTTTAACTCCCTAATGAGATTCAAGAACTTGAGATAAACAAACAGGACAAATCAGCAACAGAACAGATCTTCACATGGATAAATCACGGAAAATATTCTCAAAAAACTACAATATTGTTCTGTTTTTTACCCTCTTCTTTTTTATCAAATAAACCTTCCCTATAAATGTTCGAGAAAATGAATAATATTATGATTCGTGAAGGGAGGGTCGAAGATATACCTCAAATTATTCAGGTCATTCATGACAGCATTCAGTCCTGTGTACTGGATCATCAGCGTGAAGAAAGCAAAATTCAAACCTGGCTAGAAAAGTTT
Organism: Acinetobacter lwoffii; assembly: GCF_052078135.1. Classification (GTDB taxonomy): domain Bacteria; phylum Pseudomonadota; class Gammaproteobacteria; order Pseudomonadales; family Moraxellaceae; genus Acinetobacter; species Acinetobacter lwoffii_Z. The sequence continues at coordinate 4,227 of NZ_JBQGUZ010000006.1, read as the reverse complement.
GATCATGCCAGCCTGATTGTCGATATGCTGTATAACGATTGCTGGGTTTATCTCATATATGACAAGGTCGTCGGGTTCTTATTGGTCAGTGATGCTGGAGAAATCCGGATGCATTATGTGGCCCAACACTGCCAAAGGCTGGGGTTTGGCACCGAGTTATTTCATCAAATGCATCACGCTTTATTAAAGAAAAAAATTCATCAGATTGAAATACAATCTACCCAAACTGCCTTAAGTTATTATCAGCACTGCGGCTTTCATCCACATTCTGCCGAGTCAGAAGATGAATCGCGCTATCTGTATAAATATGTTTTTTAATCGACCTCTTTTTCAATTTTTAACTGATCACGTCCTGCCTGTTTAGCGGCGTAGAGCTGCACATCTGCCGCTTTCATCAATTCATGAATATCTGCATAGCCATGGTTTTGTTCAACCCAAGCCGCGCCCATACTAACCGTAACATAATCTTTTGCATCTGGCCGATTCAGATGTTGCATACGCTGTTCCCGAATCTGGTTTAACACATTTTCCAGATTTTTCAGGGCAGTTTGCACCGGCATTCCAGTGAGCAGAATCGCAAACTCTTCACCACCATAACGTGCCAGATAGCCAGATGGTGGCAAAGCAGCTTGAATAATCCTGACCAGATTTTTCAGGATTTCATCGCCTTTTAAGTGACCATAGTAGTCATTATAGTTTTTAAAAAAATCGACATCGAGCATGGCAAAAATCAAGGTATGTTGCGGCTGTTGTTGGGTTTGTAAAAACTGCTGCTGGATTTCATGATTTAAGGCACGCCGGTTAAAAGCCCCGGTCAATGCATCAATATTCATCTGCTGTTCCAGTTTGGCATTCACTTCACGCAGCTGCTGAGTGCGTTCTTTGACTTTTTGATCAAGCGAATTATTGAGCGCGATCAGGTTCAGGTTTAGCTGTTCAGTCTCATAAGTTTGATGTGCATAATGTCTGGACTGCTGAAACATAATTAGTAAGGCATAGATACTGGTTGAGATAAAGAACAGATGCGTGGTTTTAATTACATTGATCAGCAACAGATAATCATTCAAAAAGGTGACACAAAGGAAAATAATCGCAATCAGATTTAAACGCGAATAATGCTCTTTATAACGTAAGGTCTGATAAAAGCCGTAAATAAAATTACCGATGATGACCAAGGCAAAAATCGCACTAAATAGGGCCAGACGTTCAAATATCTCAGGAGGTGAAAATAGGGTGAAAGTAATGTTAAAGACCAGTAAGGCCACTGCGATATAATAAATCACCGGATTTAGATAGCGCCGGTTAAACAGATGCATATAGCTGAGAAAAAAGAAGGCAGCAATAAAAGTAAACAGATACTCTAAGCGGGTTCCCCACAGCCAGTTGATATTGGTAAATACCGAATAGGCATAAGGTGCAGAAAACAGGTTATGCAGGGCTAAAAAGACAATAAACCAGCCAAAAACAAAGATACTTTTACTGTTACGTTCTCGTGATCCCCTGAATACCGAAAATAGAATGGTAAACACCCCCACCCCAAGTACCGCGCCGCACACCATGGCAATACTCATCATGAGCTGCTGGAATTGGCGATTGATGGTACCTGCAACGCCAATCTGCATCGGTCGCTCGAGACCGCCATGCAAGTGGGTATAATTTGAGGCCTGAATGCTTAAGGTAATATATTCAGTATCTGGAACAAAATAGCCAATACGCGGTGCTTTTTCAGTCACCTGTTTTTCAGGTGTAGTACTGATTTCCCCGAGCCGGACAATAAACTGTCCGTTGACATATACCCGATAGGCGCCGTATTGGGTCGGAATCCGAATTGCGATGCGTCGCCCGAGAAATTCTTTCGGAATTTTAAAATAGCCAATAAAGGTACCATAGCCAGAGTTTGAACCCGCTAGAGTTTTAAAAGAGGCTGGCAATTCAACTGTTTTTGACTGGAGTACGGGGCTGGGCTGAACAATAAACTGACTCGGATAAAACAGCCATTTTCCCTGCAAAGGACTCGTACTATGTTCGGTAAAATAAACTTCAGTAATATGGTCGTGAGATTGCTGCTGAAATGACGGCGAAGGGAGTTCATCCTGAGCGATTGCTGAACTTACGATGCAAGTCATCCAGCTCAAGACACAGACAAATACGAAAAAACAGACATTCCTTATCAAGTTATGCAAATACGTTATATCTCAAAATAATTCTTTATTATTCTTATAATCTACAAGGAATATTTTTGATTTCAAATCTTTTTAGATGTTTTTTGTAGCGTCTCCGGCACAGTCTATTTTGAAGCGACTGTACCAGAACCATCATACATTTTTGAATAAAAAGTATATTTTATATTCAGCCAGTTAAATCATTTTAATCACGTGTTTTTACGTCAAACAATTCAATTTCAAAAATCAGGTTGGAATTGGCCGGAATGACTTTACCCATTTTGCGTTCGCCATAGGCCAAATGTGCAGGCACCATCAGTTTACGCTTACCGCCAATTTTCATTCCTAGAATACCCTGATCCCAACCTTTGATCACACGACCGGTACCAATGACAGTTTCAAAATAATTACCACGGTCAATAGAAGAATCAAACTTGGTTCCATCTTCCAGCCAGCCGGTATAGTGCGTGGTAATTAAGGCACCTTTTACCGCTTCTTTACCTTCGCCTACTTTTAAATCAATAATTTCAAGTTCGTTGATCATGGTTATTTACCTGAGAGGAGCATAAAATTCAAAGCTCAGTATAAACTGGATTGCTCTGTTTTTTTAAGCTTGGGACATTGATGGGTTAAAAGCTGAGTTCCTGAATATTCTTATCATTGAGTAAATACTGGGTTAATTCTTGATGATTCTTGGCCGATCCCATCAGAATCCAGCGTCCGACAATCTGTTGATCAATTTTTTTTTGTGAGGAATGCACCACTTTTAACTCATAACGTTTAAATAACATTTCGTAGTGATCGGAATCATTCTGATCGAATGGGCAGACGATTTCATAGCTGCGTTCCTGATTCAGAGATTCGATACCGCGCTGGACATACATCAATAAAACCAGCACCGCCATGACAATAAAAGTAGCCCAAATACTTAAGAGTTCATAGCCTGCACCGACCGCCATGCCGAGTGCGGCTGTCATCCAGATCGTGGTTGCGGTGGTAATTCCAGAAATACGGTTATCATCTTTCAGGATAACACCAGCGCCCAGAAAACCCAGCCCAGTCAAGACATTGGCGGCCAGCCGGTCAGGATTGGCCACGCCTATTTTCAGGGAGATAATGGTAAATAAACAGGAACTCAGACTGACCATAATCATGGTACGCAATCCAGCAGATTTACTGTGATACTCACGCTCTGCACCAATAATTGCGCCAATCGCGACAGCTAGCAGTAAATCATAAAGTTCATGGTACATGGTGCAACCCTGCGTATTCTTATTCCTCAGATATACGCAATTTGAGCTACAGGATACAAGTCCAGACTTGCATCCTTATTTGGCCTTATTGTAACTGTTCCCACTCCACCAGCACCTGGCCCTGATCGCCAATCAAGGTCCATTCACCATCCATCACATTGAGCTGTAACTGCATGGTGCGATCGCATAACTGTGGCAATGCGTCGGTGGTTGCGGTAGATAACTTCCACACTTCCACATTTTTTAAGATTTTTAATTTGCTGCTGCGCTTATACCATTCATCCACCGCAGAACCATAGGTGACAACTGCGACCTGCTTGCAACGCGCACTGGCCTTTTTGACTTTATCTTCATCCGGGCTACCGACTTCAATCCATTTGACCAGTTGACCGGTCAGATCTTTTTCCCAGAGTGCCGGTTCATCGGTTTCAAAAAGATCCTTGGTAAATTCCAGCGCTTCATCGGCATAGCGTGCATAGGCCAAAATACGCACCATCAAGCGTTCAATGGTTTCTGAAGGATGCAGCGCCATCGTCAGCTGATAGTCTGCATAACGATGCGTATCCATGTCCGCAATATTCAAATCAACCTTATAAATCGTCGCTTTTAACGCCATCACATAATCCTCAAATTTGGCGCCTAGCATATAAGATTTAGCGCTATTTTGCTGAACAGATTTAGGCCAATAATTCATTCAGCGCACTAGGGCGTGTCCTCATTTGGCTTTACACCAAATAAATATGCAAGCAATGTAAATCATAGACTGGTAATTTCGTGCAAGCTTATCAAATCGGGTTGCAATCGCTCGGAAA